>DASYZW010000271.1:0-8043 GCA_035945915.1 Verrucomicrobiia bacterium
GGCCCTCCCGCCGGATTATTGCTTTCCGGCGCGGCTCGAAGAGATCGCGGTTTTTGAGGCGGCGATGCGCTCGAATCCAAAGGACGCGCGGGCGCCCTATTATCTGGGAAATCTTTTCTATGACCGCCGGCGTCACGCCGAAGCGATCCAACTCTGGGAACGAGCCGCAAAACTGGATCCGAAATTCTCGATCGTCTGGCGAAATCTGGGCATCGGTTTATTCAATATTGCCGGGAACCCTGTGAGGGCGCGGGCGGCCTATGAAAAGGCCTTCGATGCGAGTCCGGATGACGCCCGGCTGTTGTATGAGCGCGATCAACTGTGGAAGCGCATCGGGGAAAAGCCCGCGAAACGCCTGGCGGAATTGGAGAAACATTTGAAGCTCGTCACCCGGCGCGATGATTTGAGCGTGGAAATCTGCGCGCTTTACAATCAAACGGGCCGGCATGAGAAAGCCGCGCAAATGATCCGGGACCGGAACTTTCAACCCTGGGAAGGCGGCGAGGGCGGCCCGCTCGCCCAGCACGTGCGGGCGCAAATGGCCTTGGGACGAGCGGCGATGGCGGCGGGCGATTTCGAAGTCGCCCGGGGACATTTTGAGTTCGCGCTCACGTCTCCCCTCAATTTGGGCGAGGCGAAACACTTGCTGGCCAATCAAAGTGACGTGCATTTCCGGCTGGGCGAGGCTCTGGCCGGGCTGGGCGACGCCGCCTCCGCGCGAAAATTCTGGTCATTGGCGGCCAGTTTCAAAGGCGATTTCCAGGAAATGCGGGTGCGCGCCTTCAGCGAGATGACTTACTTTTCCGGGTTGGCCCTCGTGAAACTGGGCCAGGCCGCAAAGGCAAAAAAACTCTTTCGCGATTTGCTCGAATATGCGCGGGCTCTCGGGCGCTCCACCGCCAAAATCGAATATTTCGCCACGTCCCTGCCGACCATGCTTTTATTTGATGATGATTTGCAATCCCGCCAGGAGACGACGGCGTTGTTCTTGGAGGCGCAGGCCCTGATGGGCCTTGGCAGGACTGCCCGGGCCGGCGCTTTGCTGGGCAAGGTCCTGGACCGGGACCCCAACCACGCGGCTGCCGCGGACTTGTTCAAGGAATTGCGGACACGAAATCACAGGGGATGAATACCATCGCCAATACTTCAGCCGTTCGCGAGTTTCAGGGGTTCGCAGTCCATACCCTGTCGGACGACCGCGTGTCCCTGGCCGTCGTCCCGGAATTGGGCGCCCGGATCATTTCATTGAAAAATGTGCGGACGCAACGCGAATGG
The DNA here is from genome assembly GCA_035945915.1 of Verrucomicrobiia bacterium. Taxonomy (GTDB): domain Bacteria; phylum Verrucomicrobiota; class Verrucomicrobiia; order Limisphaerales; family UBA11358; genus UBA11358. Next base: position 1,276 of record DASYZW010000271.1, read on the forward strand.
TTATGGCATCCCGGAGACCGCCTGGAGCTGTTCCGGAATCGGCCGGATGACGCCTTCAACGAAGGCCCGTTGGCCGGGGTGGACGAATGCCTGCCGACCATCGGACCGTGCGCCTGGCGCGGACGCGACCTGCCTGACCATGGCGAAGTCTGGAACCGTTCATGGCAGTTGGATTTGGACGCGCTGCGGGAGGGAATATTAAAAACGTCGATTCGATTGAACATTTCCCCGTTTGCGTTTGAACGGTCGATCGCGCTTCATCAGGGCGAGGTTCATCTCCATTACAAATTGACCAACCTCAGCAACGCGGAGGAACCGTTCGTTTGGGCGATTCATCCGTTGTTGAGGCTGGTTCCCGGTGACCGGCTCGAATTGCCGCCGTCCACCCGTGGATTATTGAACGGCGCCACCTGGGTGGACGACGTCATTTCGACCATTCCGGCGCAGAACTGCGCGAAGGCGTTTGCGCGCCCGATCTCGGATGGATGGGCGGAGATTAAAAACGAAGTAACGGGTGACCGCCTCAAAATCATTTGGGACCCGGGCCAGAACAACACCCTGGGGTTGTGGACCACCCATGGCGGTTGGCATGGGCATCATCATTTTGCCATCGAGCCGACGAATGCCGATCACGATTCCCTGGCAACGGCCTTGGGGCAAAAAAGCTGCGGCATGGTCGCGCCGCAAAGCTCGCGGACCTGGCAAATCAAAATGTGTGTCGGCTCGCGGTAACCCTGGGTACTTTCCGGGAAGATTATTTCTATTTGAAAGGCATGAAAAATCAATTGAAACCCTGGCTCATCTTAACGCTTCTCTGTTTTGCGCATTCATTATTCGCGGAAAACTTCAGTTTAAAGACCAAAAGCCTCACGATCGACTTTCGGACAGGGGACGACGGCAGATTGTATCAAATTCCGATCGGCGCCGCGCCGGATGCGAAGCTGCTCCGGGACCAGGAATTTTATCCGCAGTCCGGCGACGGCTACGTTTGGGAGCCCGCGCTGGAAGCCGTTCACGCGGACGGCAACACGTCGACGAGGTTGCTGTATGACAACCGGGAGGAAACAAATGAATCGCCGGACATCACAGTGACGCGAATCCATTTGCATGACCCGGCGTATCCCTTTGAAGTGACGTTGTGCTTTCGCGCGCACTACGCTGAAAACCTGCTCGAGGAATGGGCGGAAATCCGTCACCAGGAGCGGGGCATTGTGACACTGCAACGGATGGCTTCCAGTTCGTTGCTCTTTTCCAAAAACGTTTTCCTCACGCATTTCTTCGGCGATTGGAGCAAGGAGATGATGTATCCCATCACCGAGCAACTGACGCCGGGCGTGAAGGTGCTGGATTCCAAGCTCGGTGTCCGCGCCGGTCAATTCGAAAATCCATCGTTCATCCTTTCCCTGGATGGCAAGCCGGCCGAAACGGACGGCAAAGTCCTGGCCGGCTCGCTGGCGTGGTCGGGCAGTTTTGAATGCGCGTTTGACGATAATAACGAGGAAATCCGCGCGGTTTGCGGCATCAATTCCTTCCAGACGGCGTATCACCTGAAGCCCGGCGAAACGTTTACGACCCCCGTCATGATTTGGGTTTGGAGCAACCAGGGGCTGGGGGACATGAGCCGGAAATTTCACGATTGGGCGCGCGATTTTGGCATGCGCGATGGCCATCAACCCAGGCCGGTTCTCTTGAACAATTGGGAATCCACCGGGTTCGACTTTGATTTTAACCGGATAGCGGGCCTCTTCGGGCCGGCGAAAGCCCTGGGCACAGAACTGTTTCTTTTGGACGACGGCTGGTTTGGAAACAAGTATCCGCGCGTCAACGATCGCGCCGGCCTGGGCGACTGGCAGCCGAACCATGCCCGGCTGCCGGACGGCCTGGCCCCGCTCGCCGCGGAAGCGGTAAGGCAGGGATTGCGCTTCGGCATTTGGATGGAACCGGAAATGGTCAATCCCAACAGCGAACTTTTTCATAAACATCCGGACTGGGTCATTTCCCAGCCCAAACGCCCGATGGAACTGCAGCGCAACCAGATGGTGCTGGACCTGACCCGCCCCGCCGTCCAGCAATTCGAATGGAATACGATCAAAAGCATTTTGAGCGTGCCGGACATCACGTATGCGAAGTGGGATTGCAATCGTTACCTGACGCAGCCGGGCTCCTCCTATCTGCCGCCGGGCCGGCAGTCCGACCTGGATATCGAGTACGTTCGAGCGCTGTATGCCTTGATGGCGAAAACCGCGGCCGTCTTTCCCGATACCGAGTTGATGCTCTGCTCGGGCGGCGGCGGACGCGCCGAGTACGGCGCCTTGAAATATTTCCACGAATTTTGGCCCAGTGATAATACGGACCCGATGGTGCGCGTATTGATGCAATGGGATTATTCGTATTTCTTTCCGCCCATGGCCATTGCAAGCCACGTAACGCGCTCCGGCAATCGTCCCATGCATTTCGCCTGCAGCGTGGCCATGAGCGCGTGCTTCGGAATGGACCTGGACCTGACGAAAATGTCGGAGCAGGACAAAGCGACGTGCGCCGGCGCAATCGCTGCGTATAAGCAAATTCGCGATATCATCGCCCGCGGCGATCTGTATCGTTTGGAAGATCCGCACAACAATTATCGGGGCGCCTTGGATTTTGTCGCCAAAGACCGCGCCCGCGCGGTGGTTTTTGCGTTCCAATTGCAGGATGGCCCGGACGAGCCGGTTCGGCCGCAAGGTCTCGACCCGGACCGCCATTACACAATCCACGAGCTGAACCCGGTGCCGGGCCGGCCGGCCATGGAGCAGGAAGGCGCCACGTTTACCGGCGCGGAATTAATGCGGGATGGCATTCGGCCCTCGTGCAAAAATGCGCTGGAAGCCTGTGTTATCGAGCTGGGCTCGTAGTCTTATTCATTCATGAGTTTTCGTGCATCCGCACTTCCTTGCCGAAGATCCGTCGGCCGTCCGTGGCGGGTTGGGTGGCTGTTTCTATTTCTTTCAGTCCCGATCCTGGCGCGGGCGGGCGCGGCGGCCTGGTCTTTGAAATCGCCGGATGGCCGGTGCGGCATCGCCGTGTCTTTGGAATCAGGCCGCTTGAATTATGAGACCTCATTGGACGGGAGGGTTGTTATCGGCAAATCGCCGCTTGGCTTGCGCCGCGATGATCAGGATTTTGAAGAGGGCCTGGTTTTTGAGAACGCCGGGCGCGTTGAAAAGCGCCGTGAAAAATATGAATTGTTCGCGGGCGTTCAGCCGCGCGTCGATCATCGGGTGAATGTTCGCGCGCTCGCGTTTCGCAACGCCAACGGTTCGCCCATTGAAATTGATTTGGCCGCCGGCGATGAAGGCGTCGCGTTCCGGTACCGTTTTCCTGAAACAAACGGCGTTGTGCGAATCGCCGGGTCTGAAGCCACGGGTTTCCGGTTGCCGGTGGATGCGCAAGGATGGTTGCAGCCGTATCACTCGGCGGGACCCTATACGCCGGCGTACGAAGATTTCTATTTCCATGTTTCTCCCGGCGAGCCGCCTCCAAACTCGCGCCAAACACCAAAGGGCTGGGCGTTTCCCGCCCTGTTTCATGTGCCCGACGCCGCGTGCTGGGTGCTCGTGACTGAAGCCGGGACGGATGAATCCTATTGCGCCTGTCATTTGGGACCCGACTCCGGCGGCGGTCTTTATCACATAGCCTTTCCCGAAGCCGACGAAACGACGCGGGGATACACAAATCGGTTTGGGCCGGAGCCGCGCTGGACTTTGCCCTGGGCAATGCCCTGGCGCGTGATGATTTTGGGCAGGAACGCCGGCGACATCGCAACCTCGACGCTCGTCACCGACCTTTCCGCGCCGTCGCGCATTGCCGATACGTCGTGGATCCGGCCGGGTCGCGCGTCGTGGGCGTGGTGGGCGTACCCGGGCGGCCCGGCGACCAGCGCATTGTTCGACCAGTTCACGGATTTCGCCGTGAAGATGGGTTGGGAATACACCTTGTTTGATGCCGGATGGTGGAATCCCGGATTAAAATCGATTTCCTCCTATGCCCTCAGCAAAGGAATCAGGCCGCTGGCCTGGAATTATGCGGGCGATTTTTACGATCCCGCGCAACGGCAACGGAAGCTGGACGAAATGGCCCAGGTCGGTGTGGTGGGTGTGAAAGTGGATTTCTGGTGTTCGGATCGCCAGGAAGCCATCGCCGCGCAACTCGCGTTAATGCGCGATGCCGCCGCGCGCAAAATGGTCGTAAACCTGCATGGCTGCACGATTCCCCGGGGCTGGCAGCGGACCTGGCCAAACCTGTTGTCCACCGAAGCCGTCCTCGGAAATGAAACCTATTTTTACGATTCCCGGTACACGCAAAAGGCCGCGGAATTGCACACGGTGCTTCCCTTCACCCGCAATGTGGCCGGTCCCATGGATGTCACTCCAGTCGCCTGTTCTCCCAAGCTGTATGACCGGACAACCACCGCGGCGCACGAATTGGCCACCGCCATCATCTTCACGTCCGGAATCATTCATTACGCCGATAAACCGGAATTTTTTGAATCCCTGCCGCCCGAGGCGTTGAAGATTTTTCGCGACGCGCCCGCGCGATGGGATGAGACAAAATGTTTAATCGGCGATCCCGGCGAACTGGCGGTGTTTGCGCGACGCTCGGGCAAATCCTGGTACATCGCCGGCATCAATGGGACCACGAATGCGCTGCCTGTGACCTTGGATTTATCGCCCTACAAAAAATTTCATCATCGCGCGCTCATTTCCGAAGCGGCGGATGCGAAAATGCAGGTCACGGCCACAACCCTGGCAGACTCGAAAACCTGGCAGCACACCCTGCCACCGCGCGGCGGATTCATTTTACGGTTGGACAGAGATTAAAGACTGCAAGTGAAGGCAAGTCGTGCTACGACCGCTGCCACTGCTACCACCGCCGCCCGTACAGCGGGCGGAACAACCATTGATCTCCGTAGGCGCCGAGGTGACGAGGCTCTAACTTTTCCCACCACGCTTCAACGCTCCTGCCCTCCGTAGCTCATTAGCGAAGGGTCCCATCGTAATTTGGTAGGGCGGTGGTGCATCCCAGTGAATGCAAGTCGTGCTACGACTGCTACCACCGCCGCCCAAAATATGTCCCTCAACGCTCCAACGCTCCAACGCTCCAACGCTTCAACGCTCCAACGCTTCAACGCTCCAACGGGCCGGCCTGCTGATTGCCGCGCTGAAAGCGCAACTCCATAGTAGCCGTGGGCGATCGCAAGTGAATGCAAGTCGTGCTACGACCGCTGCCACCGCCCACGGAAAAGAAGCCAAACGTCCCCGCGCCCTGCCAGGGCAATCCTAAACCCCCAGCTCCCTTCGCTCCGGTCCCCTACTGTTCAACCCAGAGCATTCCTTGCGGACTTCGGACTTTGCGTGATGCAATTCTGGTGCAGAAATTCCGCGCGATTTGGGGCTCGTTTCATTTTTTGTGTGTATAGGCGAGTAAACGGGAAACGGGCGCAAAAATTGAGAGGCTCGAAGCGACAAAAGGCCCGCCTTTATTGAGTTTTAAGAGTTTTTGGTTTGGACTGACGGTGTAAACGGGGAGGGTCTTCAAAAATGAGGAATGTTGAGTGAGATGGGGGTCCCGGACAGGAGCACCTCTAGCCACAGATGAACACAAATGGGCACAGATTCCCGGGTAGGGGCAGACCCGCTCACCGCGCTGAAAGCGCAACTCCATAGTAGCCATGGGCCATCGCAAGTGAATGCAAGTCGTGCTACGACCGCTGCCACCGCCCACGGAAACGAGGCCAAATGTCCCCGCGCCCTGCCAGGGCAATCCAAATCACCGACCAAAAACAATCTGACGCAACGGTCGCCACGAACACAACGGTTATCTGCTTGCGAGGACTGGCAGGGACTTTAAGCGTGCCAATCAGCTAGGTCGCGTGGTGTTGTCAAATAAAGGCCATAGAGACAAAAATGCTGACTTAAGCGGAAACGTAACGGCTGTCCGAGGCTTTCGCTGTGGTTTGCGAACATCGTGGGAGCCGCGTGGTGCAATATGGCAGATTGAAGTTGCCAGGGTAATGGCATATTCGTGGCTGTGTTCAACTTTTGCCCCGTTCATAAGTCATTGAACGGCAAGACACCAGCGATGGCCGCACGGCTGACAGATTATGTGTGGACAATTGAAGAATTGTTTACAGCGCCGATTTAATTAATGGCGAGGCTCTTCGGGTGGTCGGCTGGCTGGCAAATCTCTTAAAAAATTTAGCGGGCGGTCGATCACGCAAAAGACAGTGCCTTCCAATTTTGTCTGTTGGATTTGATGCGTTGAACTGCCAGTGGTAACAGTAGGCTTGGACATTTTCCTGTATTGACAAGTCACCGTTTCGCCGCGAATTGCGGCGCCTAGGTGGGTATAAATGGTTCCGGCGGTTTTTTTAAGGTCAGCCTGTTTCATGGTTTGCTGAACATTCCAATTCGCCCTTCTTCCTCAAGCTCATGGCATATTTGCACAACTTGCTCCAAATCCAATTGGAGTTGTTCGGAAATATCACTATAAAAAAGCTGCTGGTCTTTCTTGCTCTTAAACAGTGCAAGAATTTCCTGCTTGGCATCCTCATTTGAAATGGCGCGCAACACAACGGTTTTTGGCCTTTCTCCAACAATGTGACCGACTAACGCTTGCATCTCTTTCAAAATTGCGCGAGTATATTCTGCGGAGCTTTGATTTTCTTTTCTGTATTCTGAAAGAAAATCATCAAATCGTAGCGAAAGCGAACTAATCGTTTCGACCGCTTTC
>DASYZW010000272.1:0-1583 GCA_035945915.1 Verrucomicrobiia bacterium
GTCGGCCTTCCGGACGGCGTCCTCGCGCCGGTAGATCTGCTTCTCGCCGGCGCCTGTGATTTTATAGTATTTGATCCCCGTAAACCCACGCGTCTCCGGTGAAGGCAAATGCGGCTTCAGGTAATCAAAATCGAGGTCGAACCCGATGTCCCGATAAAAGTCACGGTAACTGGGATCGCCGGGATAGCCCTCGCGCTGGCTCCAAACCTGCCGGGACGAATCGAAATCTCGGCCGAACGCGGCAATGCCGTTGGGAGTAAAGACCGGCGCAAACGTCCCGTAACGGGGACGCGGATTCGCATGCAGAATTCCGTGCGTATCCAGGATGAACCATCGAATATTTGCCTCCTGCAGGAACGTTTCAACACCAGGGACATAAGCGCATTCCGGCAACCAGATACCGCCCGGGTCGCGGCCGAAACATCGCCGGTAATCGTCGCGCGCTGTCAGAATCTGGGCGCGGATGGACGCCGGGTGATTGGCCAGCAACGGCAGCAAGGCGTGCGTCGCGGCGGTCGTGATGATTTCGATTCGGCCTTCGTCCTGGAGCTGTTTGAAGGCATGAATCAGGTTGCCGCCGCAATTGCGCCAGGCATCGCGAACCCCGCTGAACCGATGATGATACATCCACGCCAGTTCGCGAAACGGCCGGTCCCAATGCGTCCGGCGGATCTCTTTCTCGGCCAGATCGATTAAACCATCGAGGTGCTGCTCGTAACGCCGGCACAGGAGCGGGTCCAGGAGCATGGCGCAGAGCGGCGGAGACAGCGAAACGGTGACGGGCGCGGTCATGCGGTCACGACGCCAGGCCTCCAGCATTTGCAGCAACGGAACGTACGTCTCCGTGACCGCCTCAAACAGCCAGCTTTCCTCTAGAAATTTTTCGTGTTCTGGATGGCGCACAAACGGCAAATGCGCGTGCAATACCAGGGCGAAATATCCTTGCATCAATCTATTGAAACCAAACGACCGCCTAAAGAACAGAAGATTCAGTTTGAGCTTTGTGTTTTTTTAATTAATTCTTGCCCATGCTCGTATTCAAGTTTCCCTGTCCAAAATGCGGCAGCCCCGTCGAATGCGACGCCTTTTTTGCGGGGACACAAATCAAATGTCCCGCCTGCGCAGAATCGATTCCCGTGCCCCGGGCACCCACGCCGCCCATACCGGACCAGGAACGCTCCGTCCAAATCAAAGTGTCCACGCTTAAGAGAGCTGCGCTCGCCGGTGCCTGCCTGTTGGTTGCAACGGTTGTTACCGCATCTGTCCTGGTGAAAATCAATCGGGTGACCGTTCTGAAAGGGTCCGACCGTCTCGAAACGCCGCAATCCTATCGGCCGCCCGTGGAAATCACTGTTATCGCCAAGACCGATTCCACCAACCTGCGTCTGGGCTATGCCGCCGATCAAATCATTTTTAATTGGGAGATGAACCCATGGCAATTGCGCGTGGACGGCGGACCGGCTGACGGCCAGCATAAAAATGGCGCCGGCCATATTCCCAGGGGCAAATTTGTGACCGTCAAATGGATTGTCACCACCAACCACCAGGCAATTTACGTAGACAACCAGCTCCGGTACGAGAAC
>DASYZW010000273.1:0-2590 GCA_035945915.1 Verrucomicrobiia bacterium
TAAAATCGGTTTCACTTCGCGATCAAAAAAATTCCCCACGTTGTCCGTGACGTATGTCATTAGAAACGTGGGGCTTACACCTTGGCGGGAGGCACTGCATCAGCGGCCTCTAAGGAGAAACGTGTGGTGCTCGGCCGGAGACCACGCTTCCTTAGTGCGGGGATGGAGGTAATCCCTCGTCCTCCCGCCAAGAATCCTTTTCGACAATACGCTGCCGATTGCAAAATGAACCGTCCAAAACTTTTGGCAAGACCGAATTTTTCGCCCGGATATCGCGAAATACCCCATTCACTTAATATATCCGTGATCAACAACTGCGAATCGAATGTGAACTTCAATTTAGGCGAATATTCCCCAAAAAAGGCCAAAAGTCCAGCTCTTTAGAGTCTATTCTAATACATATATTATGTCAAGATATTGCCGGTTGAAACCTGGTGAAGTGTTGCCGCACACTTTTGGCCTCAAAAAAAATTCAAGATTTTACTTGCGCTCTCCCGTGGTAGGTGCTAAATGTTGCGCAGGCTGAGCACCACTGGTGGTCGGCCTTTTACTTTTCCGACCTCTTCCGACCAAAACTACTCCTGGGGCTCCAATGTACTCAGGACACCAACATCAGTGCTAACGCGGTCGGATGGGCCTCAAAATTAATTCCTGGCCAAGAAACAACAACCGTCGGCCCTGCACTACCGACAAATGAAAAGCATTAGATTATGAAGAACATCACAATTATTCCGGCGGCAGGCGGACCTTATTCCGACATCTCTATCGCACCAGGCACAACCCCGCGTGACGTAAAAAAGCAATTGAATATGGCGGACAATTTCGTGCTAACGCGAGGCAAAGGGGCAGAGCCAATCCGCGACGACGAGAATCTTTACGAGACCCTGGCTGATGGCGCAAAGCTGTTTTCTACTACGCCGATTGAGTGGGGGGTGTTATGACGAATTTTTTTGAACGAGTCTGTCGCTGGCTTGAACTGCCTGTGCCGACAGCTCAGGTAGCGCCGCGTGTTAGAGTCCTACGGCAATATCGTGCGGCAACAACTGCGCCGACTATCGTCGTCCAGCGCTTGCCGCGCCCGTACTGGGACGAGCGTGGTTGGCGGCAAGAAGGCGGAGCCTATCACGGCTACTACCAAACAAAAACAGGAAGCTGGCCTGGGTACATTACGGTATCGCCAGGAGGGCGGGTTGAAGTTTACATCCACAACCCGCCTAACGCTCTCGAACGCCACCCGCATTGGACTTGCTTCCAACGTCGCGAGGGAGGTTGGTATTTCATTCACCCGACCACGCCGGTTAGCGACGTATCAGCCGCCGTCTTAAGCGTTGAAAAAACCATTTCTGAATCCGAACAATTATGAAACGCAAACTCCTGATTCTCTGTATCAAATTCTTGCGGAGGCAGGCCCGACGCGATGCACGAAAAAAGCGCCGCCGTCTTCCTCTTATGCAACTACCGATCCAAGAGCCGTATCCGCAGACTTTTATAATCGAGTCCTTCTTTGTGCGCGAGCTGATTGGAGCTCTGACAGCAGGGCCAAACGAGGAAATGCATTTCCTCACAGGGCCAAAAATCGCACATCTTCGGGTCGTTTCGAGATGGGCCCAACCCGTCGCTCTGGAACGCCAGTCACCCGTTTTCGTTCGCGCCTCCGCGCGATCGGTGGCGGAGACCCTTATTCCAATTATTGAACAGGGCGCAGAACTTCACATCGTCGCCCACAGCCATCCTGGCAGCACCGCCGGCGCGACGACTCCATCTGGGACGGATATCTCATGTCTCGGAAAACTGCAATCGGCCGGATCACACGCTATCGGTTGTATCGTCACACGAGACGGCTTCGCCCGTTTCTTTTCGGTTTCAACGCAATTTCAAATAATCGTGCTCGGAACGGGAGCAAAGGAAATATCAAAGAATGTTTTTCACATCACATTACCGAAAGACCACTAAGCGATTGCGGCAGATAGACCCTCGCTTTGCGGTTACGCATCGCCAAGAGTTGATTTCAGGATTTGACCAGGCGCGCTTAACCGCCGCCCGAGCGGTCCTCATCGGCGCGGGCGGCATTGGAGGCGAAATCGGCGAAGGACTTTGTCGCAAAGGCGTTGGAACGCTCCGCATCTTTGACCATGACGTCGTCGAGCACACTAACCTGAACCGACAGCATTTTTTTCCGAGCGACATCGGCCGCAACAAAGCCTGTCGACTGGCCCGCAATTTATCGGTCCACTGCCATGCCGGGACAATCCTCGAAGGTTTTCCGTATTCATTCGAGGACGCGCTGGCCTTGAAAATGGAAATGTCGGCTTCGTTTGTTGTCTGCGGCGTAGATAACAGCCAAGCCCGCCTTGCCGTCTGCGAATACTACCGCCGCCAGGCAATTCCTGTTGTCTTTATTGCAGTGGACCTCATGGCGGAATCCGGACACGTTTTCGTTCAAGAGCGCGGGCCGCAAGCCGCCTGTTTCGGATGTGCCTTCCCCAACTCGTTGGCGCCGGTCAAAGCCCCGTGCTTTGTCGCTGCCAGCAAGGATATTCTGAAAGTGACTGCCGGCTTGGCGCTGTACGCGGTCGATTCGCTCCTAATG
>DASYZW010000274.1:0-1870 GCA_035945915.1 Verrucomicrobiia bacterium
GCGCACGATGTTTTGGAGAATCTCTGGCTGGCGGACAAGCATGGCACGAACGGCGCTTTTTACAAAGGGCTGATCCAATTGGCGGGCGCGTTTGTGCATCTGCAAAAGAACCGCCTGCGCCCGGCGGCCGCCCTGTTGAAACTGGCGCGGTCCAATCTGGAGAAGTATCCGGAACTTCACGATCGGTTAAATTTAAAAGCTGTTCATGCGATCATCCACCATTGGCTGGGCGAATTGGAGTCGAAGAGCTTTGAAATCAACCCGTTGACCGCGAGAAACGCCCCGCGACTGGCGTTGGAGCCATGAAAAGGCGAGTGGTCATAGCGGGCGGGAGCGGCTTCATAGGCTCGGCCCTGGCGGCGGAATGGCTGGCGCGGGGGGGCGAAGCGGTTGTGCTCACGCGTTCGCCCCGACAGCGGAGTGACGGCGTGCTGGAAGCTCAATGGGACGGCGTTCATCTTGGTGAATGGATCCAATACCTGAGCGGCGCCGAGGCGGTCATTGGCCTGGCTGGTAAGAACATCAATTGCCGGCATACTCCTGAAGCAGTCCGGGAGCTGACGGAGTCAAGGGTCAACGCAGTTGAGACTATCGCGGCGGGTATCGCGCATGTGACAAAGCGGCCGGGTGTTTGGATTCAGGCAAGCGCCATTGGATTTTACGGCAACCGCGGAGAAACGATTCTCGATGAAGGCTGTTCGAGCGGCGAGGGCCCGCTTCCCGCGATTTGCCGGAAATGGGAAGGCTCTTTCGAGTCGGCGCGTGTTTCCCAAACGCGAAAGGTTTTGCTGCGAATCGGCGTTGTCCTGGGCCGGGACGGCGGCGCTCTGCCGATGCTGGCGCGGCTGACACGGTGGTTCCTGGGTGGTCGCGCCGGAAACGGAAAGCAGTACGTCAGTTGGATATCTCTTGAGGATTTGACGCGAATGTTTTGGGAAAGTGTCCGGCGACCGGATCTGGCGGGAACATTCAATGCCGTGGCTCCCGGTCCGGTGACGAACGGTGAATTGATGCGGCAATTGCGCAGGGCATTGTGGCGTCCATGGAGTCCGCCGGCACCAGGCTGGGCCATCAAGGTTGGGGCGCGGTTGATGGGAACCGAGGCGTCGCTGGCACTGGAGGGTTGCCGTGTTTTGCCGAAACGATTTGAGCGGGCCGGGTTTGAGTTTCAGTTTCCGGAGCTTGAAGCGGCGTTGAGAGATATTCTGGGAAGTCGAAAGGTCCGATAGTTCTCGCCACTATTGCATGTTCACATCACGATAAACTAAGATCGGGAGCAATGTACTTCGGAAAAAAAGTCGTCGTTGTCATGCCCGCTTACAATGCGGCAAAAACGGTTACTCAGACCGTGGACGAAGTCCATCAGCAGGAGATTGTGGACAAAATGATCCTGGTGGACGACAAAAGCCGTGACCAAACCGTGGCTGTGGCATCACAACTTCCGGGCGTGGACGTGCACGTACACGAACAAAATCGCGGCTATGGCGGCAACCAGAAGACGTGCTATCGACTCGCGCTCGAGGCCGGCGCAGACATTGTCATCATGTTGCACCCGGATTATCAATACACGCCCAAGCTGATTCCGGCGATGACCTCGATCATCGCGAACGGGCTGCATCCATGTGTTCTGGGCAGCCGCATTTTGGGTGGCTATTCATTGCGCGGCGGAATGCCTTACTGGAAATACATCTCAAACCGTTTTTTGACGTTTGCGGAAAACATTCTGCTGGACGCCAAACTATCCGAATATCACACCGGTTACCGCGCCTTTTCGCGCGAACTCCTGGAGGCAATTGACGTTTCGCACAACTCGGATGATTTCGTCTTCGACAATCAAATGCTCGCGCAAATTTTGTGGCACGGATTTACC
>DASYZW010000275.1:0-10180 GCA_035945915.1 Verrucomicrobiia bacterium
GAGGGCAGGTGACAGCAATGCTCCGGTTATCCAGCACAATGCTCTTGGCCGGGCCATGGTCCATGCCGGCGATTGACCTGGCAATTTCAGAACGGCCGGCGCCCACCAATCCGGCAAATCCGAGGATTTCCCCGCGCGCAGCGTCAAACGAAACTGTCTTGCGTGGATAGAGTGACGAAGAAACGTTGCGGACCTTGAAATAACCCGACGTCTTTGGCGCTTCGGACCGGACGTAATAGCTTTTAATCTCCCGGCCAATCATGAGGTTGACCACTTTGTCATGAGTCGCCTCATCCGGCCCCAGTTCGCCGGCGTTTTTGCCGTCGCGCAATACGACCACGCGATCGGCGCATTGTTCGATTTCGCCCAGTCGGTGCGAAATGTAAATGACGCTCACGTTCTCCTTGCTCAAATCGCAAACCAAATCCAGCAACCGTTTGGTTTCGGCGAGCGTCAGGCTGGACGTCGGCTCGTCCATAATGATCAGCCGGGCATTGAGCGACAATGCTTTGGCTATTTCGACCATCTGCTGTTGCGCAATGGAAAGGTCGTCCAGGCGCGTGCGGGTTGAGATATCCAGCCCCAGCCGGCGGATGAAGGGCTCGGCGGCGGCGTGGATCTTTTTTGAATCCACAAGTCCAAGCACATTCCGCGGTTCGCGTCCCAGGAATACGTTGCTGGCCACGTCCAGGTTTCCGAGAACGTTCAATTCCTGGTGGATAAACGCAACGCCTAGCCGCATTGCGTCGGCCACGCCGGAAATTTTTGCGGGGCGGCTGTCCACAACTATTTCCCCGGCGTCCGGCTGATGAACACCGCCGAGGATTTTCATCAACGTCGATTTACCAGCGCCGTTTTCGCCGCATAGGGCGACGACTTCGCCGTGCCCGACGGAGAGACTTACGTTATCCAGGGCCACGACCCCGGAAAACCGCTTGCAAATCCCTCGCATCTCCAGGAGTGGCGCAGCCGGCATACTGTTACTTACCGAGGATTTTCGACTGGTCCGCCTGATACGCCGCTACGTTATCCTTTTTGATCTCGCGGGTAGGGATGTAAATGGTTGCGCCGCCAAAGGCGTTGGTATCGCCGCCGAGGTATTTATCCATGAGAGTGACGGCCTGTCTGCCAAATTCGAACGGGTTTTGAACCACGGTGCCGTAAATGGCGCCCGAAGCGATGCCTGAAAGCGTATCGGCTTCATCATCGAAGCAAACGATCTTAACCTGGCCAATCTTGCCGGCATTGCGCACGGCATTCAGAATGGCCGGGTCGTTATAGTTCCACAAACCGACGAGGCAGGCGATGTCGGGATATTTTACCAACGTATCCTCCGCATTTTTCTGCGCTCTGGCGGTGTCGGTGTCATCCGTGCGGATGTCGATAATTTGAACATTGGAACCTGCCAGCGCCTTTTTGATTCCTGCAGCGCGTTCAACGGCGTTTTGCGCGTCGATATGGCCGACGAATATCATGATTTTGCCGCCATTGGGCAGGCACTCTTTGATCATGTCTCCGGCCTGGACGCCTGCCGCAACGTTATCCGTGCCAATGTAGCAAACCCGTTTGCTTTTGGGGGCGTCGCTATCGGTGGTAATTAATAATGTCTGGTCGGCGATTTTATTGAGCAGGGCGGTTTCATTCTCAGGGTCATCAACGCTCACGGCGATCCCATTGACTCCGCGAGCGACGAGATCGTTGAGGATTTGGGTTTGCTCAGCGGCGCTGCCGGTCGTTGGCAGTCGAAAATCCACGTCCACATTCCCAATGTCCTTGGCCGCTGAATCACAACCGGCGCGGGCAAAACTCCAGAAATTCGCGGTATTGTTGCTGACAAAGGCGAGTTTTACGCGGGCTGCCCCGCTGCCTCCGCCGTTTTGGGCAGTTGAGGAGTTTTTACCGCAGCCGGGAATGATCGCGGCAAGGCACAGCAGCAGCACGAAGGATTGGATTCTTTTCATAACCATGTTGTTGTTTGGTTTTGTTCGACCATGAATTTGTAAATGATGGCGAGGTTTTTCAATGCCAAACTAAATGTATTGCAAGCCGCGGAGCGGGAAACAGGCCATTGGACAGGCAGATGGTACGAATAATTCAGGGCGTTCACGAGGCTATTTGTCCCAGTTTACCGATGTGGCCCCGATTCAGGAACGCCAGTTTGCGAATAAAAATCACCAAATTGCGTAAGCAGTTTTGTCTTATAACATTGACGGGCGAGGGGCTGTTTACTATACAAGAGAGGTCTCCGAACGCCAACAGAGCATTACCATGAGCAAAATCCTTAACGTGGAAGGCCAAACTGCGCGAAGGACTAAAATGCATTTGCCCGGGTTCCGGGCGATTTATGCCGGCGCACTAGCCGTGGTGCTGACTCTGCCGTGGCCGGTGCATGCGCTTGTCATCAATGTGACCTATGATTCATCGGTGACCGGCGCGGCCAACGCGACGCAGATTGAGTCGGCCTACAATCTCGTGGTGGCAAATTTTGAAACTCTGTATACCAATCCGATTACTGTCAATATCACAGTGTATTGGGGAGGTTCCGGGTTTGGGAACAGTCAGACTGAGCTGGTGGGCAACCCCAGTTATAGTCAGTTGACGAGCGCTTTAAAGGCAGGCGCGACAACGCCTGAGGACACGAACACAATCGCGAGCCTGCCGCCAAGCGATCCAATAGGCTCGTCGGTATGCTGGGTGCCGCGGGCGGAGTTCAAAGCATTATCGCAGTTGGCTTCACTTTTCGGACTGAATCCCAATGACAGTCAAAATGACGGTAATGTTTATTTTGCATCGAGCGGCGTTACCTGGACGTTCGACCCTTTGAACCGCGCGGTTCCAGGAGAATACGATTTTATCGCGGTAGCCGAGCATGAAACGAGCGAAGTCATGGGACGGATCTTCAGCCTGAATTATCCCTCTGGCAACGGCTTTGTACCATATGACCTGTTCCGCTTTACCAATGGCGTGAGGACACTCAATCCCTTTGACTCGGATGTCTATTTTTCAATCAACAATGGATTAACCGAGTTGAAGCCGTTCAATGCCGTGACATCGGGGACCATCTCCTCGGCGGATCCTCAGGACTGGATGCCCACGAATTTGACTGATTCATTCGATTGGCAATTGGGCCCTAACGCGAAAGGCATCCTTTCTTCCGCAGATCTGACTACGCTCGATATCCTGGGTTACGACTTGAACTTTACTCCGCCGAAAGTCGCCGGGACGAGGCTGTCCAATGGAAATTTTGAAATCACCTTTACCAATGTGACCGGACTTGGCTTTACCGTCTGGGGGAGCACAAATATAACGCCGCCGGTGACCAATTGGGTAAAGTTGGGCACGCCCACCGAAACTTCCGTGGGTCATTACCAGTTGATTGATACTACTGCAAACAAAACAAGATTTTACCGCGTGGAACTGCAGTGAGGCCGGATTGGAATCCTTTAGAGATTTTCCTGGGTCGTCTTGAAAGTGGCTCGCAGGTCGGGCAGAACGAATGGTTTTTCGGGGCACGGACGGTTTTTGCTTTTTGAGAAATTGCGTCTGACGTTTTGGCCATCCGTTGCCATGCGGTTGGGTGCCCGAATGAAAATATATGAAAACGGATGTTGCTATTCGGTCAAAAGATGGAATATTTCGCCTCTGTCAACCGAGACCTGCTTTCAAGGCATGGAAATACTCAAGTGAACTTGTTTCAGTGATGATTTGAAATCCGATATCCGGAAACAGTCTGGTGAAAGGCAGTTCAGAACAGGTTAGTTAAAATTTAGCCCATGAGCCAGTGTCACACATTGCATGCCCGGACCAAAGAATTTGCCAAAGACAATTCGTTTGTGAGTTGGTGGCATATTGCGTCCACCGTATTTTTCTTGTCCCTGGCAGCAACAGGCACCCTTCCTTTTGCGCCTCTCTGGTTGCGCGCGCCCTGCAGCATTTTGACGGCGTTGCTCCTGGTGCGGGCCTTCGTGATTTTTCACGACCACCAACATCGCGCGATTCTGCCAAAATCCCGTTTGGCCGACATTTTTATGCGATTGTTCGGAATGTGTTCGCTTTGTCCGAGCACAGTCTGGCGCAGCACGCACGATAACCACCATGCCCATAACTGCCAGTTGCGGTTGGAGAACATCGGCTCGTTTCCGATCATGACCCGGGAGCGTTTCCAGACTTGCTCATCCATGGACAAATTAAAATACCTGCTAATGCGCCACCCGTTGACCTTGCTCCTGGGATACGTGACAGTCTTCTTTTATTCGATTTCACTTTTGCCGGCGATCACTTCTCCCAGGCGCCATTGGGACGCGTGGCCTGCCGTGGTCATCCATTTGGGCCTCGCCGCCGTTTTGGTATACAGCTACGGATGGCTGGCCTACCTTTTCACCATGGGGATTCCATTCCTCATCGCCGGCGCGTTGGGGGCCTACCTGTTTTACGCGCAACACAACTTTCCAGGCGTCATTTTGCGGGACAATGCAGGTTGGACCTACGAGGGCGCCGCGTTGGATTCTTCCAGCCACTTGAAGACGGGTCCGATCCTCTCATGGTTCACCGGCAATATCGGCTACCATCACATTCACCATCTCAATCATCGTATCCCCTTTTATCGCTTGCCGGAAGTTTACCACGCCGTTCCCGAACTGCGCGCGGCGAAAACAACCAGTCTGATGCCGTGGGACATTGCCAATTGCCTCCGTCTTAAAGTCTGGTGCGTCAAGAGCCAGCGGATGGTGGGAATGGACGCAGTCAGCGGAAATTGAAAGCCCGCCAAGAGCAGGGTATTACGGATTAAGTATCGCAGTCGGCTGTAGGCTGTTAGCGGTCAATTTACTGCACTTCTTCAGGTCTTATCCCCCGGGCGGGGTCGGCCGCTTCGGTGAAGACGAGATCTTTTTATCGCCGGGTTGCCTGGTGGTTGTTGGCTCTCACTTTTGGATATGCCGAATTTCTGAAAAAATAATAGAGACGTCGCGCCTGCGGCGTCACGGCCCGTAAACCAGGCTGCATCCCGGCATTTCCCTGCCGTCGAAGAACATTCCGCGATAGTGTCCACTTGTGCGGGGTGATATATTTTAAAGGTGATGCAGGCGTTTAATTTTCATCCCATTGTTGCGCAATGGTTCGAACGGCGATTTGGTTCGCCGACGGCTCCGCAACAGGAGGGTTGGCCGGCGATTGCCGCCGGTGCGCATACCTTGATCGCCGCTCCCACGGGTTCAGGCAAGACGCTCGCGGCGTTTCTGGCGTCGCTTGACCAACTTTTCCGGCTGGGTATCGACGGCAAACTCCAGGATGAAACGTATGTGGTTTATGTCTCGCCTCTCAAGGCATTGAGCAATGATATCCATAAGAATCTTGACGAACCGTTGAGCGGTATTCGTGAAACAATCAAGGCGGCAATAAAGCATGATATTGAGGTGCGTTCGGCGGTGAGGACCGGCGATACACCGGCGTCGCAACGATTAGCCATCGCAAAACGACCGCCCCATATTTTGGTCACGACACCCGAATCTCTTTACCTGCTGCTGACTTCAGTTTCCGGCCGGAAGACACTCTCCACGGCCCGGACGTTAATTGTCGATGAGATTCACGCGGTCGTCGGTAATCGCCGCGGCTCGCACCTGGCGCTGACTATGGAACGGCTCGAGGCGCTGGTGCGCCAATCGGGCCGGCAACTCCAGCGGATCGGACTTTCGGCAACGCAAAAACCAATTGAAGACGTGGCAAAGTTTTTGGTGGGAAACCGCCCTGGACCGGTAACCGCGAATTTTTCACGAAACGCCGAACGCAACGCTTTGCCGTTGCCCTGCAAAATCATCGATGCGGGACATCGGCGGGACACGGACCTGGCGATTGAATTGCCGCAGTCGGCGTTGGAGGCCGTGATGTCCACTGAAGTGTGGGAGGAAGTGTATCGCCGTCTAGGGGCATTGATCGAGTCGCATCGGACAACGCTCGTTTTTGTGAACACGCGGCGGCTGGCGGAGCGCGTCACCGCACACCTTTGCGATTTGTTGGGACGCGACCATGTGACCTCGCACCACGGCAGTCTGTCCACAAAATTGCGCTTGGACGCAGAGAACCGATTGAAGCGAGGGGAACTGAAGGCTTTGGTGGCGACGTCGTCGCTGGAACTGGGCATTGATATCGGCGCGGTGGATTTGGTTTGTCAGGTGGGCTCCGTCCGTTCGATTTCGACATGCCTTCAGCGCATTGGGCGCGCGGGCCATCATCGCGGCGGCGTGCCCAAAGGGCGGCTGTTTCCATTGACGCGCGATGAATTAGTGGAATGCGTGGCGACATTGCAATGCATCCGGCGCGGCGAACTGGATCGCTTGATCATTCCGGAAAAGCCGCTGGATGTGCTGGCGCAGCAAATCGTCGCCGCGGCGTCGGTCGAGGAATGGACGGAAGCAGGTCTGTTTGCCCTGGTGACGTCCGCGTTTCCGTACCGGACCCTCGCGCAGCATGAATTTTTGGAAGTGCTGCACATGCTGAGCGACGGTTTCAGCACCAAGCGCGGGCGGCGCGCGGCATTAATTCATTATGACGCTATTAATCATCGGATTCGCGGCCGGCGCGGCGCGCGCCTGACGGCCCTGACGTCCGGCGGCGCCATTCCGGACAATGCGGACTATCGCGTGGTCCTTGAACCTGCCCAGACCTTTATCGGGACCGTTAACGAGGATTTTGCCGTGGAAAGCATCGCCGGTGACATATTTCAACTGGGTAATGCGTCCTGGAAGATAATTCAGGTCGCGGCGGGCACTGTGCGCGTCGAAGACGCGCGCGGACAGCCGCCCGGTATTCCATTCTGGCTCGGTGAAGCGCCGGCGCGCACCGCGGAATTATCTCGCGCGATTTCGGAGATGGATGATGAAATCGCCGCGCGCGTCGCTGAACTCTCGAAGAGCGGCCGTGAGCGTGGCGAGGCGGTGGAAGAATTGGCGAAATCGCTTACGGCGGAAGCGCCTTTGTCACGGGCGGGCGCGTTGCAGCTCGCGTTTTATTTTTATGATGCCTGCCAGGCGCTGGGTGCGTTGCCATCGGAAAAAACCATCATCATGGAACGCTTTTTTGATGAATCGGGCGGGATGCAATTGGTGATTCATTCACGGTTTGGCGCGCGGTTAAACCGGGCGTGGGGCCTGGCGTTGCGAAAACGCTTTTGCCGGTCCTTTAATTTCGAGTTGCAGAGCGCGGCAACGGACGACGCGATTGTGTTGTCGCTGGGCACGCAGCATTCGTTCCCGCTGGAAGAGGTGTTCCGGTATCTCAACAGCAAAACCGTGCGGGAAATCCTGGTCCAGGCGTTGCTGGATTCGCCCATGTTTCCAATCCGTTGGCGCTGGAACGCCACCCGCGCGCTGGCGTTGCCGAGACAGCGCGGCGGACGAAAAATTGCGGCGCCGCTCCAGCGCATGGAGGCGGAAAATCTGCTCGCTGCCGTCTTTCCGGATCAACTGGCCTGCCTCGAAAATATCGCCGGCGACCGTGTCGTGCCGGACCATCCTCTGGTGAAACAGACCATTGACGACTGTCTGGTCGAAGCGATGGACATCGAAGGGTTGGAAGAGTTGCTGCGCCGGATCGAGCGCGGGGAAATCGAATGTATTACGCGCGATCTCCCCGAACCCTCGCCGCTCGCATCGGAAATCCTGAACGCGCGGCCCTACGCATTTCTGGACAATGCGCCGCTCGAAGAACGCCGGGCGCATGCGGTGCAAACCCGGCGCGCGGGCGATTCCGGCAAAAATGAACTGGGGATTTTAGATGCGGCGGCGATCGAGCGCGTTTGTGAGGAAGCATGGCCCCGGGCGCAAAACGCGGATGAATTGCACGATGCGATCCTGCAACTGGGCGTGGCTACGACCGGGGAATTGAAACGGTGCCACCCGGATTCCGAAAAATGGATTGCCGAACTGAAGGAGGAAAATCGAATTGCGAAAATGGATGAGCCGCCGCTTTGGTTTGCCTCGGAGAGAATTGCGTTCGTCCGCGAGCTGTATCCGGACGGAAAAATTGCTTCGCCGAAAATTTTGGCGCTGGAAATCCGGAAACCCGCAAGCTTGGAAGAAGCCGCAAAGGAACTCGTGCGAGGACGGATGGAAAGTATCGGCCCAATTACGATCAAGGCATTGGCGGTATTCTTGCAGTTGCCCGTTTCATCCATTGAGCAGGCATTGCTGGCGCTGGAAGCGGAGGGTTTCGTCTTGCGCGGCAATTTTCATCCGGGCGCGGCGGAGACTGAATGGTGCGATCGCCGGTTGCTGGCGCGAATTCATCGGCTCACGATCAACCGTTTGCGCGCCGAGATTCAGCCGGTTACGGTCGCGGATTTTCAGAGGTTTTTATTGTCATGGCAGCGCGTCCTGCCGGGGCGAATGACGGAGGAGATCGGCGGCGTGGAAGCCGTTTTACATTTGCTGGACGGCTATGAATTGCCGGCGGCGGCCTGGGAACCGTCCATTCTTGCGGCCCGAGTCAAAGATTATGATCCTCGCTGGCTGGACCAGCTTTGCTTTACCGGACGGTTCGGCTGGGGACGATTGTCGCCTCCCGCGGCGCAGACCTCAAGGAGCTTTCCGCCATTGCGATCGAGTCCAATTTCGATATTTAGCCGTGAAAACGCCGCGCATTGGCTGGAACTGGCGAAAACGCCACGTGCGATCTTTTCATCGGAGACCGGGTTGGTTCTCAAGGCATTATCGGAACACGGCGCGCTATTTTTTGGAGAAATTGTGCGGCACACAGGCTTGCTCAAATCGCGTGTTGAGCAGGCGCTGGGCGAGTTGGTATCGCAAGGCTGGGTGACTTCGGACAGTTTTGAAGGGTTACGCGCGCTGTTGACGCCGCCGGAGAAACGCGAGCGATTTGGAGACGTGGGCCGGCCGCGCCGGCATCGCGTGGTGACGAGCATCGAATACGCGGGACGCTGGTCCCTGTTACGGCGGTTTGTCGCGAGTGAATCGGCGGCCCTGGTTCCCGACGCTGAAAATAACGCCGGCACCGAAGCGATTGCGGCTTTTGCCCGCGTGTTGTTGCGACGTTACGGAATTGTTTTTCGAAAACTATTGGACCGGGAAGCGCTTAAGGTGTCATGGTTTGACCTGGGCCGGACCTATCGGCAGATGGAGGCGCGCGGCGAAATTCGCGGAGGCCATTTCGTGAGCGGGGTCAGCGGGGAACAATTCGCCCTGCCAGAAGCCATCGGCCACTTAAGGTCACTTCGCAAGACAGAACAGACCCATGACCTGGTCTCGGTGAGCGGATCGGACCCGTTAAATCTGGTGGGTATCCTGACTCCCGGCTCGCGAGTTCCTGCGCTGTGGCGGAATCGTGTCCTGATGCGCGACGGCGTGCCCGTCGCCGCCTTGGACGCGGGGAAAATCCTGAATTTAGACGGCGATGCGGATTTGCGGACGTTTGAGTCCGCATTGAAAATCGGCAGATTACCGTCGGCGCTCAGGAAATATTACCACTAAACACCGGCACGTTGAAATTCCGGGACCTCAGACGGGGTATTCATATTGAGGTACAATGGTTTTTCGGCAGGCTCCAATGGATAAATGATCGCCTGTCCACGCTTTTGTAATTGTTGCCCAAAATGTTGAACCGAAATGTCGACTGCCTCCAACATCTTGTCGGCGAGCGGAGACGCTTCCGCCGGATAAATGGCGCAAAGCGGTTCTAAATAATCATCCTGTCGGGGAATGACTCCGATACCCGGCCGGGCCATCGCCCACAACATGGACAGGTGCATCGTCGTCATTTTCGGCAAATCAATGGCCAGTGTCAGGAGATGCGAGGTCTTTACCCGCCGCAAGCCGGCGGCAATGCCGCCAAGCGGGCCGCGCGAATTGACAGCGTCAAACACCACTTGAATGCCGGGTGGAAACCACGGCATGGCCACTTTCGCAGATATCCAAACGGCTGAAGGAGAGAGGTGCTCAAGAATTTCTAATTGCCGTTGCCAGAGTGGCTCGCCCGCCAGGCGGATCGTCGCCTTGTCCATGCCCATGCGGCACGACTGTCCACCGGCCAGAAGCATCGCGGTCAGGGTGCATCCACGCATAAACATCCATCGTTCAAAATCTCCGCGCGAAGACCGCCATGACCTTTCAAAAATTCGCAGGCGCCATTCCCGAATGCCAGGTCCATCCAATAACATGGCCGGCATTCC
>DASYZW010000276.1:0-2730 GCA_035945915.1 Verrucomicrobiia bacterium
CCCGTCCAAACTGATAAACGCGTGAATCTTATCTTCGACCCGGGCAATCCGGTCCAGGCAGGATTGCATAATTTGCCGGGCTGAGATTTCTCGCGCAGCGAGCTGGCGCGACAGATCGGAAATGGAGGATTCGTTTGGAGGCATAAAGCAGCCTTATTCGACAATCTTTGGAACAATAAAAAGCCCGTTGGCCTTTGCCGGCGCGTTGCGCAGGGCGTCCGGTTGGGAGAGCGACGGCCCGGTTTCATCCGGCCGGGTCACATTAACGAGTGGCACCGCGTGGGCGGTCGGTTCCACGCCCGAGACGTCCAATTCGTTTAATTTTTCGATGTAGCCGAGGATATTTCCAACCTGAGCGGCAAGCTTTTTCTCCTCCTCGGGCGAAAGCTCGATTCGGGCCAGGTGCGCGACGTATTTAATGTCAAAATCGGATGAAGCCATGAGCACAAAGTAGGGTTCGAAGTTGAAAAGTGAAAGGAAAGAAATCTCGCCGGCAAGCCCGGTTGGACCAGACGCTAGCGCGAATTACGGGGACGCCATCGCGGGCCGCCCGTGCGGGGTCATTCCTCATCAAACTTTCGCTGAACGAGGGCCTCGAGTTCGGCGATGGCCTGGGGTGCATCGGCGCCGCGAACGTGCAGAATGACCCTGCTGCCGGGTCCGGCTGCAAGCATCATCAGGCCCATGATACTCTTGCCGTTGATTTTTTCTCCGTCCTTTTCCACGAAAATTTCGCAGGCAAACCGGTTGGCGGTTTTGACGAATAGGGCTGCCGGCCGGGCATGGATGCCCAGCTTGTTGGAAATGGTGAGTTCTTTGACCAAAAACTCGTTATTGGGTATTTTCTTCGCGCTCATGCGGCCAAGGTTTTAGCTTAAACAACAGCAAAGCATTCGCCAAGGCTTTTTAATTGCGGACTGCGAATTGCAGGTTTTCTGGTTTCCGTGCGCCCAAAAATGGCTGAATGGCGGTGGGGGCGAACCCCTTAAGCTTCAACGCTTCGGTGGCGTGTCGCTCGTGCTCATATGGGCGATCAGCCGGTCGTTCAATTCCTGCGCAGCGTTGTAGCCTGACAACTTCAATTTCGTCTGGAATGCGGCAACCTCAATCAATCGGGCGAGGTCCCGTCCCGGCCGAACAGGAATCACCATGTGTGGCACGTCCACCCCGAGCACTTTTACAAATTCCTGTTCCAGGCCCAACCGATCCACGTCGGAAACGTGTTCCCAGGGTTTCAGGCTCACGACCAGGTCGAGCGTTTTCTCCTTGCGAATGCTTTTAACGCCGAACATGGCGGCAACGTTGATAATGCCGATGCCGCGGATTTCCATATGGCTGCGGGTCAAATCCGAGCTGGTGCCCATGATGTCACGGCCGTCCACGAGTGTCATTCGCGTAACGTCATCGGCCACGAGACTGTAGCCGCGCTCGATGAGGGCCAGCACGGCTTCGCTTTTTCCGATGCCGCTTTCGCCGCGGATCAGCACGCCCACACCCAGGATGTCCACCATGCTGCCGATTTCAGTCCCGCGAGGCGCAAACATCATTTCCAAAGCGAGAGTCGCGGCATTGATAAACTTCATCGTGACGAGCGGCGTCTGGAAGAGCGGCACACCGGCGGCTTTGGCGGCGTGCAGGCATTCCTTGTCTGGCTTAAGGCCACGGCTGAAGACGACGCACGGAACTTTGAACGCGAAAAGGTCTGCCAGATGCTTTTCGCGCTCAGGAACTGGAAGCGATTGCAGGAAATAGGACTCCGCATGGCCGATGGCCTGGATGCGTTTATGGGCGAAGTAACGGGTAAAACCGCTGAGCGCCAGCCCGGGGCGGTTTACGGTCGGTTCGCGAATCGCGCGTTTCAGGCTGCCGCCGTCGTCAATCAGCCGCATTTGCAGGGCCGCGCCATGCTCTTGAAAGAATTGTTCAACCGTGACTTGCGCCATAATTGGAAATTACATGTTAAATTCCGGGCCCAGGTAAATTTCCCGCGCCTTCGGATCGTTCGCCAAAAACTCCGAACTTCCGGCGACCAGGACCTGGCCTTTGTGAATGATGTAACCCCGATCGATTAATTTCAAGGTTTCACGCACATTGTGATCGGTCACCAGGATGCCCAGCCCGCGTTCGCGGAGGCGGCGGACGATCTTTTGAACTTCGTAAACGGCAATCGGATCAATGCCGCTGAACGGTTCGTCCAATAAAAGCAGCTTCGGGCTCGTGACCAGGGCGCGGGTGATTTCGAGCCGCCGCTTTTCTCCGCCACTCAATTGGTACGCTTTGCTTTTTGCAATCGGCGTCAAATCGAGCTCCTGAAGAAGGTATTTCAGGCGCACCGCCCGCTCGTCCCGCGATAATTTTAACGTTTCGAGAATGGCGAGGATATTTTGCTCGACGGTCAGTTTGCGAAACACGGAGGGTTCCTGCGTCAGGTAGCCGATGCCCAGCCGTGCGCGCTTGTGCATGGGAAGATTTGTGATGTTATGGCCTTGGAATGTGACGAAGCCGTCATCCGGCCTTACCACGCCCACGACCATATTAAAGGTCGTGGTCTTGCCCGCGCCATTGGGGCCCAGCAATCCGACAATCTCACCGGCGCTGACGTCCACTGAAACCTCATTCACAACGCGGCGGGCGCGATATTGTTTGACCAGATTCTCAGTCGCCAGGAGCGGATGCCGCTCCGTGGCGCTGGCGATTTCCGCTCCTGTAGCTGGCTTTTTCAATTCCGGG
>DASYZW010000277.1:0-2798 GCA_035945915.1 Verrucomicrobiia bacterium
GCTTTGGAGCAACCCACGCTGACGGGAATCAGTCAGGCAGGAACCAATCTCGTGCTATCCGCCGGCAATGGCCAGATGGGCGGAACTTATTTCGCGCTTACGAGCACAAACCTGGAGCTGCCCTTGAGTCAATGGAAGCCGATTGGCGCCAACGTCCTGAGCGTGAGCGGCAGTTTCACCATCACCGTGACCAACGGGTTCAATACCGGCATCGGACGGCAGTTCTATATTCTCAAAATGCAAAATTAAAAATGCAGAGGGGCTGTAAAGGGGCCGCTAGTATTGTAGTATTTTGCGTTGATTCTCCGTACCGCCGACGCGACGGCGGCGGCAGTGGGAAGAGGTTAGTCCCGGAATTGCGACAGATCACGGCTGCGCTTTCAGTTGCTGCGTTAATTGCGCTTCATAATCCTTGCACTGCTTCTGGTCAAGTCCCAGGCTGCCGCCTGGCGCCGAACCAATCTGCGTCCGCACGGCCACCCTTTTTTGTCGGCACCCGCCGCCTTCGCTGCAGCGCCGCCTAAGCTACGAATCAGTTTTCTCCTGTTCTAACCCGTGGCGTCGTTTTGCGATCTATTCGGTTAAATTTTCCGGTTTTCTCCCCGATATCCCACGGCTGAAAAGCAGCCTTCTCGTTTACACCCCCCGTCCAAATTTCGAAAATCTCAAATCCCCAATAAACACGGCCACTTTAGCGCTATTACGATCCGTTTTCACGCCCGTTTACACGTTTACTTTGCTACACAAATCAATTGTGCGGGAACGTTCGTCACGCGGAATTTCTCCACCCGAAATTCCTCTCGCGAAGGCCACCCGTAGGCGTCGAGGTGACGAGACTCTAACTAACATCGAATCAATGCCACCAACGTCAGCATTTCAATCAACGACTCCTCGCGTCGGCGCCTGCGGAGATCAAAGGTTGTTCCGTCTCCTGTACGGGCGGGGAGAGCGCAGCAGCGCGCCGTCCCTGCCTGGAAATTCTTTGCGATCTATGCGCTCTATGCGGTTAAATTCCCCGCTTTTCTCCCGGCGTTCCCGGTTCAAGAATCTGGCCCATCTGTGTCCATCCGTGGCCTCAAACTGCAATTCTCCGTCTTCTCTGTTTTTCCTATTCAAAACCTTTTCGTTCGTGGCGTGATGGAGCGCTATCCCGGGCAGGTCGCAGTCACTCCACCTTGACGGTGTGGATTTGCGCCGGATCATTCACTCCGAGTTGGAGCAGGACGGCATTGGTATAGATTTCCAAGTCGGGAGGAAATCCCCAGGCGCCCGTCGCCTGGCGTTCGTGATCGAGTTCGCGAATCGCAAGTGTGTCCAGCGCCACCGGATCGCGGCTAAACCAAAGCTGGTTCAGATCGGTCGAGTAGTGAAGCAATACGCTCGCGCCGCCTTCATATTGGCCAATGAGGGCGTCAGTAATGTTCAGCACCACGCGATCGCCCACGGCGGGCAACGCGTTGATCTCCGGGATGGCGACGGCCAGGCGGTCCGGGTCATTCTCAAAGCGCAACGTGTTATCGACGCTGCCAAAGGCCATGCTGTAGAGATGCCCGCAGACGCCGGCGGACGACTGATTGAGCAGGGGAGCAATGCTGATTATTTTGGTGACTTCGCGGCTGAGAATTTTCGTGACGAACGACCTCCGGCCAACGTTATCGCCGGTCTTGCCGAATTCCAAATCTCCAAAGACCAGGTTGCCGATGATGGCGCTGTCCGGCTGATAATAATTCGTGGGATCATATCCGGCCTGAACCGCGCCTTCGACCCGCACCCCCCATTGCCGGGCCCGGTTGAAATATCCGGCGGCCCGTAAATCCTCGACGCGTTTGTCCCAAATAATGATTTGCGAAGGAGGCAACCCGGCGTGGATCAAACCGCGCACAACGCCGGCCACAACAGCCGGGCGCGTCCCGCTGATTTCTCCGGCCGCCGAAAAAACCTTGATGCCAACAACGTCCTGGGTCGAAACCAGCGAACGCCACGCGGCCGTTACCCCAACATGGCCGGTTAAATTGGTGATTCCACGGTCCACCATCGCCTGGACAATGACGTCGTTCGCCTGAAAATTGCTGATCGCGTCCGGGTTCTGCACGACGACGACGCGCGCGCCTGAAATTTGGGGAATGGCGGGCGTTCCGGCTTGTATTTGAAAAGCCGTCAGCCACAATAAAGCGGACACTAATTGAAACAGTCTCTTTGTTGACACGTCAAAGTTGGGATGTTACCACCTGAACGAATGTTGGCCATTAAAAATGAATTCGGCCAGGCCAAAGCAAATAATGCTTTGCTCCGGCTCGGCTTTATCGTTTTTCTGGCGGCGATGGCGGCGGCCCTGGCCGGTTGCGGCCCGGCGGGAAGCCGCGCGCTTCTGAAAGGCAAAAAACTTCTCGATCAGGGCGATTACGCTGACGCCGTTGATGAGTTCAAATCCGCCACCGGCGACATGAGCACCAACGCTGAAGCCTGGAATTATCTTGGTGTCGCCGAGCAGCATGTCGGGCAACTTGACGACGCCGTCACGTCGTATCAACGCGCGCTGGAATTGGACCGGGATTTGACCGAGGCGCATTATAACCTGGGTTGCCTTTGGATGCAGGAGGACAAACCGGACAAAGCGGTGAGTGAATTCACCGCGTTCACCCTGCGGCGAGTTAATCAGCCTGACGGATGGCTTAAGCTTGGGCTGGCCCAACTCCGCATGCGGGATTTTCTGCCGGCAGAAAAGAGTTTCAGCACCGCGCTCTATTGGAACCCGAATAATGCCGAAGCGCTGAATGGCCTGGGCCTGGCTCGGATGG
>DASYZW010000278.1:0-2371 GCA_035945915.1 Verrucomicrobiia bacterium
AAAGCGTCCTCGAGGAAGGCGGTTATCATATCAAAGGCAAAAAGGAGGATGAACATCGGAAATTGATTGACGATGCGGCGCTGTTGGCGAAAGCCGGCGTATTTGCCATCGTGCTCGAATTGGTCACACCACCGGTGGCCAGGGAAGTTTCCGAAAAAGTCACTGTCCCGACCATCGGCATTGGCAGCGGGGACGGCTGCGACGGGGAGATATTGGTGACGCACGATTTGGTGGGAATGTTCCCGTGGTTCCGTCCGCGTTTCGTAAAACCGCTTGCCGATTGCGCGGCGGAATTGAAATCGGCTGTTGCAAAATGGAAAAATAGCGTGCAAAAAAAGAAGAGTTAAGCAAGTTAGCGAAAACATTTTGAATGTTTCGCTGTCTCATAAAGATGAAGATTAGCCAGAGCTTTCTGATCCCGTTTCGCGGGACTGCTGCGCAAATAGTCGCGGTCGGGCTGGCCATTCCGGGCCTGGTATCCGTCACCGGTTGCGTGACCAAAGCGACGGCGGATGCCGAGTCCCGCGCGGCGTTCGTAGCCGGGCAAAAGGCCGCGTATCAGAGCATGCAATCGGCCACTACAGCCGTTGTGGTCCTGGGCAACGTTCAAAAACATGAGATTCCCTGGGTTGACGGCCTGACCCTGAGCCAGGCGCTTGCGACCGCAAACTATACCGGCACGCACGACCCCACAGACATTATTTTGAAACGCAACAGCGTCCAGACCGAGATTAACCCGAAGGACCTTCTCAACGGCCAGGACGTTCCCTTGCGTCCAGGCGATGTGGTTTCGGTGATTGGGCAATGACTGGAAGGACCAAAATTGGGCATGAAAAAAATCAATACGTTTATAAGTCCGGTTTTCACCGTCAGTTTATTAATTTTTATCATCGCGTGCATTGTACCCGGAAGAGTTGGGCCATGCGGCCCAACCGGCCCATGGGCCGTCGTTTGGATTATTGGCTATCCGGTTGGCTTTCTGGGCATGATTTTTGGGATTCTTACCTCATTGGTTCAGGCATTCGCTTATTTTAAACGGCGCAAAGAAAAGAAGCCGACTGCCTAAAACTCTCCATCAGGCTCGGATCCCCGTTTTTGACAATTCTTTTAATAATAAATTTTTAGGTTGGACAGCATTTGTCCAACCCCCTCTGTCATGTTGTCGCGGAAGAAAGGCAATTATGACTACGACCAATGCGACAAATGAACAAATGGAACTGGGATTCAACGGCGCCAAACTGTGCGTCAAAGCCACTGGACCCAAAGGGCGCATCGCCCGGGCGGGATGGTGGTTCGCTCAAATGCGCGCCATCGTCAACCACGCTACGGAAACTGCCGAACCGCGCCCTGAACAAATCTGGATTCCTGGCGCGAGCCGCGAGATCAAGGTTTAACGGCCCGGTTCCCCAGGCCGTCGAGCGCGAAATTGAGCGTCATCACGTTGACGCGCGGTTCGCCGAAGACGCCAAGGTCACGGCCACTGGTGTTCTCGTTCACCAGTTGGCGCACTTTTTCCGGGCTCAGGCCCCGGGCTTTGGCCACGCGCGGGACCTGCCATTCAGCGTTTGCCAGGCTGATGTCCGGGTCCAGGCCGCTGCCCGATTCCGTCACGGCATCGGCGGGCACGGACGCGTTTGCAGGAATATCGTTGTCGGACCGGTATCCTGCGACGTTTTGCATGATGTTTGTGTATAACGCGCCGGAAGTCGGCCCAAGGTTGCTGCCGCTGGACGACGTCGGATCATAGCCATTATTGCCCGCGGCGGAGGGACGAGGATGAAAATACTTGTCGCTCGTAAAATTTTGACACAGCAATTCCGAACCACGCACCGCGCCGTTCTTGTCAACCATGAGGCTGCCGTAAGCCTGGTGCGGGAACATCACTCGCCCCAGGCCAAATACGATAAGCGGATACCCACCGCACACGATGATGGCAAAGAAAATCGTCGCCACGATCGAACGTCCAAATTCAGAGATGATCGTTTTCATAAAATTTGAATCAATTGATGATGTGCAAGGCGACGATGATGACATCAATGATCTTGATGCCGATGAATGGCAGGACGATGCCCCAGAGACCGTAGATCAACAGGTTGCGCCGCAGGATTTGCGCGGCGCCGAGCGGACGGAATTGCACGCCGCGCAACGCCAGGGGAATCAGCGCGATGATGATCAGCGCGTTGAAGATAACGGCACTCAGGATCGCGCTGTTCGGGCTGTGCAGTTTCATGATGTTCAGCGGCTCAATTACGGGGAACGTGGCCATGAGCATCGCGGGAATGATGGCGAAGTATTTCGCCACGTCATTGGCGATGCTGAACGTGGTGAGCGAGCCGCGCGTGATGAGCAGTTGCTTCCCGATCTCGATAAT
>DASYZW010000279.1:0-5221 GCA_035945915.1 Verrucomicrobiia bacterium
TTATGCAATTGACCCTGCCTATGGGACGGCCGGCGACTTGAAAATTCTGGTCAAGCGCGCGCATCACCGTGGAATGAAGGTCATTCTGGACCTCGTGGCGGACCACACCTCATGGGACAGCGTGATGATGAAGCATCCGGAGTTCTACAAGCACGACTCGGCTGGAAATATCGTTTCTCCAGTGCCGGCCTGGAGGGACGTGGCCGCTCTGGATTACAGCAACGAGGGATTGCGTCGGTACATGATATCCATGCTCAAGTATTGGATCGTCACGTACGACGTGGACGGGTTTCGGTGCGATTCAGCGGCGATGGTTCCCACGGATTTTTGGGAACAGGCCCGGACGGAGTTGAGCCGAACCAAACCGGACATCATCCTACTGGCCGAGGCCAGCAAGCCTGAACTGTTGACGAACGGATTTGATATCGATTATTCCTGGCCCCTGTTGGGCGCGCTGGATGACGTCCTGATCAAAGGCTCTTCGGCTGACAAACTGCGGCAATCATGGGTTGACAGCGAGGCAAAATTTCCAAGGGGCGCGCTTCATATGCGCATTTCGGATGACCACGACGAAATCCGCGCGGTCAACCGGTATGGATTCAAGGCCGCCCTGGCCGCTTCGGCCCTCATGTTCACGCTCGATGGCGTGCCGCTTTTGTATAATGGAATGGAAATCGGGGACAACAATGAATCCAGCGGTGGAGCGCTATTCAAGAAGGAGGTCATTCGCTGGCAGACGCCACGGCAACCCCAATGGCCTGTCTTGTATCGCGACCTCATTCGCCTTCGCCACAAATATCACGCGTTTCAGGATTCGCCCGTGGACTGGCTGCACAATTCCGACGAGAAAAGCCTTGTGAGTTTTCGTCGAGCAGACGAAACAGACGAATTCTTGGTCGTGATCAATTTTTCCAACCAGCCGGTGACCGGGCGCGTGACGCTCGAGCCGGCGGATGGTTTTGCTCGCGTCAAAATTTCCGGGGTCGATTCGAATACCGGATCATTCCCGAATATTCATTTGGAGGGGTATGGCTGGGCCATATTTCATCGCACGGCGATCCCGACACAGGCGGTTACGGGACGAATGTCTCAAAAGAGCACGGGAGGTGAATCGGATGCGCATTAAAAAATTTCCCGCGGCGTTCACGCTCATTGAATTATTGGTCGTGATTGCCATCATTGCGATTATTGCCGCGTTGCTGTTGCCGGTGCTGAACAGCGCCAGGGCCAAGGCGCAGCAAATTTACTGCCTGAACAACTTGAGACAGTTGGAGTTGACAATTGCGATGTACACCGGCGACAACCGCGAATTCTTCCCGGAAAATCCGGGCGCGGGTACCTCCCTGCATTCATGGGTTCCCGGCGTAATGTCGTGGGATAATGCCGTTCAACCCAACCTTCAAAACACGAACACGTCACTGTTGGCTAGTGGGGAACTCGGACCCTATGTTTCCCAATGTGTTGGCATCTTCAAATGCCCGTCAGACACGATTCCCGGAGCAAAGGGGCCGCGAGTTAGAAGTGTGTCGATGAACGGATTCGTCGGCGATGTCAGCAATATCGCCAACTATATATCCGGACAATTCTCCCATAATTGGACGAGGATATTGAAGACAAGCAATCTGAAGCTGGGGCCGGCGAATACCTGGGTGTTGCTGGATGAATGCCCGGACAGTATTAATGATTCGTTCTTTGCCGTGCAGATGCAGGCCGGAACGGCGGCGTGGACGGACGTACCCGCTTCCACCCATAATGGTGGTGGTGGTTTTTCTTTTGCCGACGGGCATGTCGAAATCAAGAAATGGCTTGATGGGAACAGCAAAGCGCTGGTTCGGCGATTGTCGCCTTGTCCTGATAATAACTTGCATTCACCGGATGACATGACATGGTTGCAACAACGAACAACTTCCCAGTGAATACAGCCCTCAAAAGCCTTTGGCTCAGTCGATTCCTGGCGCTGGTATTGGGCGTTTTCGGCCTTCAAGAAGAAGCCGCAGGACAGGTGACCGTGGATGGGACGTTGAATTTTTCGGAGGGTTACGGCAGCCCATTGGCGACCCAGACGATAAACACCGGGTTCGGCGATAACAGCCGGGACACGAGCGGTCAATCGAACGGCGGGTCCGAGGTGGATGCTATTTATGGTGTAACTAGTGGCGGAACACTCTATCTGTTTATTGCCGGGAACGTCGAGGCCAATGGCAACAATATCAATATCTTTATTGCTGACGGCCAGCCTGGTGGTCAATCGGTTTTGGAAATCGGAGGATCTGCGGCTGAGCGAGTCATGAACGGTTCGACATTCAGCCCGGGTTTCACCCCAAACCTGATGTTCACGCTCACGAATAGTGCCACGGAGCTTTCGGTGGATCAGGCCGTTTTGAATGGCAGTTCCGGCGTGGAAACGCATTTGGGCAATGTGCCGCTCAGTGGCGGAGTGGGGAGTGCGTTAAACCTGGGCGGCAGCGGAATTGCCGTGGGTTTCAATAATTTGAATACGGCCGGGGTGAATGGAAATAGTGGAACGGTTGCAAACCAGGCTTATGCCAACGAAGTTACCACGGGACTCGAGTTGGCGATCCCGCTTTCCGTGCTGGGCAATCCCACGGGTCCAATTGAACTGATGGTGGACATTAATGGAGCCGGCTATGCCTATTTGTCGAACCAGTTCCTGCCGGGCCTGCCTTCGGGCACAGCGAACCTCGGAGCCGGGGGCACTTACGGTCCCGGTGGTGGTGTGTTTAATTTTAGCTCGAATCCCGGGGAGTATCTTACAGTTCCCACAGGCCCACCCGTGCTGACGGTCAATGGCGTCAATGCGGATTATGGTGTCTCGCATATCTTCCTCAACGAACTCTCAAATGACGCCGTGCCGTTAAACGTTGTGTTTACGCCAAATCCGACCGGTACCGTTGTCGAGGCCGATATCTATTCCAATTTGAACCGGCGCGAATATGCGACCAACCAGGCAGCGAATGGAATTGAGGAAGGAATTGTGCCGCCGGACGGAAATACGATCGCAACCGGCGACACCAACCATTACTACGAGGCGTATGCGATGTCTCCTATGGGGACTGCCGGTCAATACTCACTAACGGTGTATGCCCAAAAGACGGGCGTGTACCGAATGACCGCCCGATATCGCCTGGCAGGAAGCACGAATTGGATTTGGTATAGCACCAACGCTCCTTACGTGACGGGCCAGCATCGCGATTTTATGGTCGTGGTGTCCCCGGTGAAGGCCGAAAGCATGGTCCTCTATGAACTGGCGGTAAATAATATCGACGCGCAAGGTGACGCGGGAAACGGCTCTCAACGCAGCACGTTTGTTGATCTGTACAACGGCCCGGGATCGTATCCCACAAATTCTGTTTACAACCGGTTTAATTTAAATTACGCGACGAATTTGGGCGTCAATTGGCTTTGGCTAGAACCAATTCATCCCATTGGAATTGAGAGCAGCATCAACAGCCCTTACTGCGTCAAAAACTATTTTCAGGTTTCGCCCTGGATGAGCAAGGCGGACACGCGGCCTGCCGCAATGGAGGAATTTACCAATTTTGTGGCGGCAGCCGACGCAGCGGGAGTAAATATCATGCTCGACGAGCCCTTTGATCACACGGCGCACGACGTGGAGTTGGACACCGAAGGGGTCGCTGATTTTGGCGGCGCCGGTAATCCCGGGAATTGGCAGCCAACGGATCTGATTGCGGCGCGCGAGCCGGAGTTTTTCTCGGCAACAAACGCCTGGTGCAGTCGGGCCACGGCCACCGGAGACATTGCGTTTGCCCCGGATATTGATATTCCAAAATGGACGGATGTGAATGATGTTTTTTACGGAGTCTATGCCTCGCTGGTTTGCCAGAATCCGACGGACGACAACAATGAGTTCAGTTCCGACGACTGGTTCGATTACACGGGTGGCACGGGCAGCTTCGATGACATCACGCAAAATGTCTGGCGTTATTTTGCCGATTCAATTTTGTATTGGTTAACCCAAACGGGCTGCACCAGCGGCACGCCGGCCGCGCAAAGCTCGATCGGCATCGACGGAATCCGCGCGGATTTTGCGGACGGGCTGCCGCCGCAGTGCTGGGAATACATCATCAACAAAGTGAGGTCCAGGAAATGGGATTTTGTTTTTCTGGCCGAGTCGCTGAGCTGGCCCCCTCCCAGCGCGACGACTTATCGTTCTTGCCGGGATTTTGACGTTTTGTGCGACAGCGTGTACAGCGCGTTTCGTACGGCAACCCTCGCGACCAATTATCAGGCTATTTTTAATACTGAACAAAACAGTTATGGCCAGTCTGCGATGCTTTGGAATGCTACTTCTCACGACGCGGGATTTTTCTATACGGACCCTTATGAGGCTTTAATCCGTTTCATGGTTTGCGGAACGATGTTTGGCGCTCCCCATATTTTTTACGGCCAGGAGGCGGGCACCACCGAAGGTTTTGGGTTCAGTCTCTATTCGGCCAGTGGTTCGGAAGAAGTCCCCGATCTTTATACTTTTAATTCGCTTCAGCCGGCCTATGCCGCGAGCGTCAATAATTTAAGGGTGGATGAGCTTTATCCTCTTTACGCGACCGTGGCTGCGGCGCGGCAATCCAGCGCCGCCTTGCGAAGTCCGAATCACATTTATCTAAATTCATCGCCGTTGCAGCCGGATATTTTTGCCGTGGCGAAATTCACAGCCACCAATGGCCCTCCCAATTTCAATGACGTTGTCTTTGGCTTTGTAAACCTGAATGAATCCAATGTTGAACAGGGCGCTTTTAGCGTCAATGTTTCATGGAATGGGACAAATATTTTCGGGATACAATCTGGTCGCTTCTATAATGCGAAGAATTTGGCTGCTTTTCGCGGCGTTGATCCTAATCGCAATAACTACTGGCTTTGGGGCGCCGGGGGCGTTGACGGCAGCACTCTCCTCGCTAACGGCATTTCAGTTTCCTTGAATCCTGTGCCCGCCGCCAATTCGGGTTGGACGAACGCGCCGTTCGAATCGCAATATCTAAAATTGTACGATGTCACGCCGCCGCCGGTTTTGGCTGCTCCGGCAAGTACAAATTCATTTGTCCTCGGCAATAGTGTGACCTTTAGCTGGTCGGGCCTCAATGACCCGGTCGGCGGAGTTTCCGGATATCTCGTGACTGTGGGGACCGCCCCGGGAACTTCGAATGTTTTTGACGGCGTCGTGGAGGGAACGACATTGACCGTG
>DASYZW010000280.1:0-3311 GCA_035945915.1 Verrucomicrobiia bacterium
TTGGCGTTAATGATCGAGGGTCCGGTGAATGCAACGTTTCCGGTAATGACATTTGTGCCGCCGCTTAAACTAAGGGCTGCAAATGTGTTTGATCCACCCAGCGTGAGCGTGCCGCTGTCCACCTTGGTCAGCCAATTACCCGATGTCACGCCACCATTAATGGCCACGTTGCCGTTCGCCGGCGTATCAATTGTTATGTCCTCGGAGGGCGTAAGCGGCAAATTAATGATTTGAGTAATTGGCGAGGAAGGATTGCCGTTAAAATTGATGCCGCCACTCAATGTCGCGGCATTCCCATTCAATGCGAACGCGCCCGCGGCGGCATCGAATGTAATACCCATTGCATCGAATCCGACGATATCGTTCGTATCTGATAAGCCGAGGTTACCCGCAAAAGTCAGTGCCGCCGGCGAAGCCAGCGGGACATTCCAATTTCCCGAGGTACTCCAATTGTTGTCTGCTCCGCCCCCGGTCCAGGTTGCCGCGGCGCCGCCCACAACATTGGTGTAGGTAAAGGACGCCGATTGAAAATCATAACCTCCCGCGACATTATTTGGATAAAGGGGGCTTCCCGTTGTAGTGAATTGATAGACGCCATCGGCCGGGCTGGCATTCCCCCCTCCGTTAAAACCGGACGCATTGTTCTCACCATACGGATCGTTGCCCGCATTGGTTCCATTCATCTGATAAGAAACTACCGCGTACGTCCCGGCAGGCAGGTAAATCGGCGACGAAAGCGGTGCAAAGCGAAAACCGCCCATCAATGGCGCCGTCGTCCCCGACGGCACTGTGACTGAGGCCAATGGGCTTTCATTGTGGAACAGCGTGACCACATGCGACGCGTTTAGTCCATCCCCCTGCCAGTCGAAAGCGCCCAATTGAAAGACCTGGATACCCGCGCCACTCACATTGAAAGTCACCCCGATGTTGAGTCCCGGAGGATTATCAGATGCGCCGCCGTACGTCGTTGCCACCGGGTTGTTGGTAAAGGCAACGATCTGCGCATTGGCCGAACTTAACGACACCACAGCCATCATTGCAATCAAACAGGCGAACCGGCCTGCCATCGCGGCAACCTTAACAGCGCCGGCGTTAAGTACACCGGGCTGTCCGGGAAAACGCGACAACAGCCTCAATAGCCTGCCGCACGAAGGGATTACTTTATTGTTCATAGTCATGTTTCTACAGGATTGGTTGTTTTCGATGGTTCTGATCAGGGGGAAATGGGTTTACATTTTATCTTCCGCCGGCGCGTTGCAGCGGGTCCCAATAATGGGAATTAACCAGGCATTGCGCGCTGCTGCCGCCCAACGGATCGACGGGAGGATTAATATAGATATCCTTGCGCGATTCGGAATGGCCGTCGGAAAAAGCTATGTTGCCCAAACCGCCGGGCCATTTTCCCGAATTGTGGCGGCGCGTGTCGATCCCTTCAAATTGCCGGGAAGCGCTCTTGGTGGAATCCATGCAGGCCTTGGCCCACCACAGACTGCCACTGGCTGTCAACGCCGCGGAACCCTGGTTGTTGGGCTTGGGTTGTTTGTCCCCAAAAACCAGCGTGTCCACCGGATGGGCAATTCGCGTGCGCTTGAAATTCCTTTGGCTGCCATACACATACGACCCGATCGTCACTGCGTCCGTATTAATCGGGTTGGGAGCGCAATCCAGGAAATACGAATTGTAGCCGTAACTGACCAGATTGAAGTCGAAATTCCAGGTCCACGTCGTGCCATTGTAAGTAACCTGTCCTTGTAACGCCGGATCATGAAACGCCTGCGCAAGATTCGTGTTGCCACCGCAAATCTCCGAACCCCACCAGTTATTGTAAATCGAATTCGGCGTGCCGGCGTTTGCGGTGGGAAATTGTTCGTTATTTTCGTCGGTGTAGAGCTGCGTATACAGCACCGCCTGGCGAAGATTATTGAGGCACCCAATCCGGAGCGCTTTCCTCTGGGCCGCCGACAAAACCGGGAGCAGCACCGAGGCAAGAATCGCGATAATCGCAATGACGACCAACAGCTCGATCAAAGCAAATGCGAACCGCTCTGGCCGCACCGCCGGTATGCGCCACGATGAAGAAGATGAAACACGTAATGACACAGTCATGGCTCAAATACCGAACGCGATGATCGCAGGCTCGCGCGCGACGGGGAGATTCATATAAAACCATTAATACACGGCCACCCGAAATCTAAAGTCCTGAGTTGACTTCTTGGCTAAATGTTGTACTTACAACTTTACAAGTTGACATGACAGGCCCCAGCAAGAAACCCAAGTCCAAACACGGACAAATCAGCACCCACATCGAAATGGAAATCTCCGGGGGCAAGTACGGGCCCGGCTCGCGATTGCCGAGCGAAATCCAATTGGTGAAGCAATTTGGCGTTTCGCGCCCCACCGCGGCCCGCGCCTTGCGCGACCTCGAAGTTCGCGGCCTCATCGAGCGCCGCGCGGGTTCGGGCACTTTTGTCAGCTCAAATCAGCAACGCTTGAATTCGACACGCGTTTTGGGCCTGCTCGTTCCGGGCCTTTCCTCCACCGAAATTTTTCACATCATTTGCGGCGAGATCGCCGGCCTCGCCCGCGTTCATGAATATGGTCTCTTTTGGGGCGGTTCCACAAATCCGCGGCAGGACGCGGATGCGAGCCTTTTGCACGCCGAAGAAGTCTGCAAACAATTCATCGAACGAAAAATCAGCGGAGTCTTTTTTGCGCCCGCCGAATTGCAGCCCAAACAGGAGGAAGCCAACCTTCGAATTGCCGAATCGCTGCGCGAGGCGGGCATCCCGGTGGTCCTGATCGATCGCGACCTCACGAACTATCCCCGGCGCAGTGATTTCGATCTGGTGGGAATTGATAATTTGGCGGGTGGATACATGATCGCCGAGCACCTGATCAAGCTGCAATGCCGGCGGATATTGTTCGTCTGCCGTCCGCTCTCCGCCGGCACGGTCAACGCCCGCATCGCCGGCGTGCGCGAAGCTCTCACGCAACATCGCCTCGAAATTGACCGGCAATTCGTCAAGGAGGGCGACCCGACCGACCTTAAATTTGTCCGTTCTCTCGTCGCGGGCCGTCTCGCGGACGCCATCATCTGCGCCAATGACGACACAGCAGCTTTGCTCATTCGCACGCTTGAATCGCAAGGGGTTCATCCGCCGCGTGATGTGCGGGTTGTCGGATTTGACGACGTCAAATACGCGACCCTCGTTTCAGTTCCGCTCACGACAATCCATCAACCGTGTCGGGATATCGCCGTAGTCGCGTTCCAAACCATGATGCGTCGCCTGTCAGAACCCACATTCCCCGTT
>DASYZW010000281.1:0-1697 GCA_035945915.1 Verrucomicrobiia bacterium
AGCGGGCAAAAGGTTAAACCCGGCCAGGATGATATTTACCCACAATAATCTGCGCACAAAATTGGCGCTAAGAATGGAAAAGTCCCCCATGTCCATCGGAAGAAGCGGCTGTCCCAAAAGGACCAGCGCCGCGAAGAAAACGACCGCGAGCGCAACATTGACCGCCGGGCCGGCCAATGCCACCGCCAATTCCTGCCGCGGGTCTTCGGGCATCCGTTCCAGCCGCGCAACTCCTCCAATGGGCAGAAGCGTGATATCGCGCGTGCGGATGCCAAAGCGCCGCGCCGTCAAGGCGTGTCCCAGCTCATGCAAAACAACAATGGTAAAAAGCGCGGCAACAAACGCCAGGCCGTAGAACGCATCCCGGAAACTGTGCCGGGGCAGATAATAACTCGCGCCAATCCAGATCAGCAAAATAAAGAACGTAACATGGATATATAGTCCAATGCCCGCCACCGTCATCAACCGAAATGACCATCGCATAAAATTGGATAATTTCCTTACCCCCGCATCAGCACCGTCCGCAATTCCGCGTGCCGGCCTCTACTCTAACCCGTTAACGAATTTTATGCGAACGAACAAATCACTGCCTTTGGCGAACTTTGTATTGCACAAATGCTCCATCCCGCAAATTCTATCGGCACGGCTATTATGAATATCATCGCGTTGGATGGATATACTCTGAACCCGGGCGACAATCCGTGGGATGAAGTCGCAGAACTCGGCAAATTCACTTGTTTTGATCGCACTCCGATCAATCAAATTGTCGAACGTTCCGTCGATGCCGACATCATCCTGACCAACAAGGCTCCACTTTCGGCGCATACCATCAGCCAATTGCCAAAACTCAAATTCATCAGTGTCACAGCCACCGGTTACAATATTGTCGATGTCCACTCGGCCCAAAAGCGAGGCATTCCGGTGTCAAACGTGCCGGTTTACAGCACTGATTCTGTCGCGGAGCATGTGATCTCCGTGCTTCTCAATTTCTATCATCAGCCCCAACTCCACAGTGAACTGGTGAAACAAGGCGAATGGTCTCGCAGCGGCGACTTTTGCTTTTGGCGCGCGCCACTCGGCGAGCTGGCCGGGCGCACCATCGGCATTGTCGGGTTCGGTCGCATCGGACGCAGAGTGGGCGAATTGGCAACCGCCTTCAAAATGCGCGTCCTGGCCGGCAACCGTTCACGTAAGGAACCAGCGCCATATGCTGTCGAATGGCGGGAAATCCCCGAATTGTTCGCGGAAGCCGACGTGGTGACTCTGCACTGCCCATTGACTGCGGATAACGCGGGATTCGTCGATGAGGCGTTGTTGGGACGAATGAAGAAAACAGCTTATCTCATTAATACCGCCCGCGGAGCCCTCATCAACGAGCGCCACCTCGCCGCCGCCCTGGCGCAGGGTGTGATCGCGGGAGCAGCATTGGATGTCGTCTCAACCGAACCCATTGCACCGGACAACCCTTTGCTTCAGGCGCCCAACATCACAATCACCCCGCACACCGCCTGGGCCGCCATCGAAGCCCGTCGCCGCCTGATGCGCATTACCGCCCAAAACATCGCCGCCTTCCTTTCCGGCAAACCAATCAATGTCGTAAATGCGTGAAACCGAAAAAGGGCGCCGCTATTCGCCGGGGGAAAACCTCTGCTTTCTCTGTTGCCTGATCAACTCGGTGGAATGACGAATTTGTCGTC
>DASYZW010000282.1:0-6415 GCA_035945915.1 Verrucomicrobiia bacterium
ATGAAGCAGGTCTGCGGCCTGACCGGCACACGGCTTTGCCTGGATTGCATCAGCACCGTGGGCGCGGTTCCCGTCGATCTAACTGGCGTTTTTCTAGCCTCATGCGCCAGCGGCAAGGGCCTCCGGGCGTATCCGGGTCTATCCATGATTTTTTACAATCATAACCTCGCCGCCACTGGGTCGGCAAAATTGCCCCGGTATCTGGACCTGAATTTCTATGTCTGCCAGGAAGGAATTCCTTTTACGTTTTCTTCCAACCTGCTCCATGCCTTGCGCGCGGCGGTTCGTCGCGTGAATTGGGAAAAACGGTTTCTGGATATCGAAGATCTCTCAGGCTGGTTGCGCGAACGACTGCTCGAAACCGGTTTTCATTTGATTGGCAACGGCTCGCCCAAATCTCCCGCGGTCATCACCATCCAATTGCCGGAAGAAATCAAGTCATCAAAATTTGGCGGGGCCATGCAGGAAGCCGGCTACCTATTGAGCTTCAACAGCGAATATCTGCGGCGCAAAAATTGGGTCCAGGTCTGCCTCCTTGGCGAATGTGCGCGGGAAAAAGTCATCGCCCTTGCCAACGCGATGAAGCGGGCCTATTCAAAGTCAAAAGCAGAATCCCTAAGCACGGTTGAAGCCCGGTCATAAACTGCGGAGGCGTGACGCATTGGAGCAACTGTCTCGCCGACGTTCCTATTGACCCACCGCGCAAAAATCGTTTTACTGGCTGCATGAGATTTTGTCTGTTGCCCTGTTTTTTCCTGGCCGCCTGGGTCGTTTCAGGGTGCATTAGCCATTCCGCCCGCGCAAAGCCGTCGCCACAGCCCGCGACAAGCGTTTCGGTCACCAACCAGGAGCCAATTGTGACGCCGGACACGTCGCTCAGCGCAAAAGTAGTCCGCTATAATTTAGTGGGCCGTTTCGTCGTGCTCAGCTTTCCAGTGGGACAGTTGCCTCAATCAGGGCAGACGCTCTCGGTTTACCGCGCCGGGATGAAGGTTGGCGAAGTCAAAATCACCGGACCTCAACGGGACAACGATGTGGTGGCGGATTTGACGACGGGCGACGCGGAGGCGGGAGACGACGTTCGTAACCAGTAAAAACCCGGTAAACTGTTGTGCCAACCGGCGACGTTGTCGCCGGCAATCCCGATGAATTCGGTTTCTGATACGCTTGGCCGTGACACAATTTTGGGCCCCAAGGAATGCAAGGAAGAAAGGAACGGCTTATTTTTGAAAAAGTGTGGTTTTGCTGACTAATTTGACGATTTGGGTGGAGAAGTCATTCTAAGGTCAATTGACGTTTCCTCCGCGTAAAGCAGCCATTCAGGTTTCACGGCCCTATCCCTATCTCGTATGAATATGGGTGGAACAAATGAGAGCCCTGCCTTGGCT
This sequence comes from Verrucomicrobiia bacterium, assembly GCA_035945915.1. Lineage (GTDB taxonomy): Bacteria > Verrucomicrobiota > Verrucomicrobiia > Limisphaerales > UBA11358 > UBA11358. Next base: position 1,389 of record DASYZW010000282.1, read on the forward strand.
TTTGTCGGACGAGTGGTCTGAATTTCAGGCGTTGAGGCTTGAAAACCCGTGTTAGGCCGATACGCTGGAAGTGATTGATTCAGTCGAGACAATTATCCGCAGTCATGGGCGCCGGAGCCCCGTGGCTTGCCAGGTTGCTGTTGGCTATTTATCTGATCACTATAACTGTCCCAAAAGCCCGGGCTCAGGAATCAACCAATGTCGAAGTTTCATCCATCAAACATGTCCTGATGATTTTCAGTGAGGCGCGGGATTTACCGGGAAATGTGTTGTTGGAACAGTCTGTGAAGCAGGAAATTCTCGCCGGCTCGACCAATAGTAGCATCGAATTTTTCACCGAAAGCCTCGATGCGAGCCGCAATCCCGGTCCCGGTTACGAAGAGGTTTTTGGAAACTATCTTCGGGACAAGTATGCGGACCAGAAGGTGGACCTGGTGTTGATGTTTATGGCGCGGAATTTCGCGCTGGCCCCCGCCGTAAATATGGCCCTGGCCACAAATATTCCGTCGGTCTTCGTGGCGTTAAATGATCAGGAGGCGCCCTTTTCCCCCGGAGGCCGGCCATTTACTGGAATTTATCAACATACGGATATCGACGGAACGATTAAATTCATTTTCAGGCTTCAGCCGGAAACCCGGCAAGTCGTCGTCATCGGCGGCGTTTCAGCCAACGATCAAAAGACTTTGGCTCGAATCGCCGACCTGGCCCGGACAGTGGACGGTGTTAAATTCGAGTTTTGGACCAACCAGACTGTTGCTGAAAGCTGCAACGCCGCCAGGACGCTCACTGCGGGTACGGTCATTCTGTTGGCGTCCTTGCAGAGGGATAGCGCCGGCCAGCCTTTTTATACGGCTGAAGTTGCGCAAATGCTGGCGCCGGGGGCAGGCGTCCCGGTGTATGTTTTGGGTGAAGGCGCAATCGGAACCGGCGCGTTGGGCGGAAGCGTGGTGAATTTTGAAGCTCTCGGGGCGGACGTGGGCAAGCTGGCCCTGGCCGCGCTCAATGGCGAGCCGATGAATCATATTCCCGTGAAGATTCGGACGACCGGGACACCGATGGTCGATTGGCGTGCCTTACAGCGATGGAATATCCGGCAGGGAAGATTGCCCATAGGATGCGAAATTCGTTACCAGCCTCAGTCGTTGTGGGAGGAGCACCAAAAATTAATTTTATTTGTGGCCGCCGGCCTCGTCGTGCAGGCCGTCACCATTGTCGCCCTCCTCGTGCAGCGCCGGCGCAATCGCCGTGCCCAGGCGCAGATTGAACGGCAGCGCACCGAGCTGGCTCATGTCTCCCGCGTTTCGACCATGGGCCAGTTCGCGTCCGCGCTCACCCACGAGCTCAATCAGCCGCTCGGCGCCATTTTAAGGAACGCAGAGGCCGCGGAGCTTTTTCTTCAGAATAACCCGCCCAATTTGGAGGAAGTGCGCGCCATCCTGACCGACATCCGGAGGGATGACAAACGCGCCGGGAACGTCATCGACCGTATGCGCGCGCTATACCAGCGCCGGAGCCTCGTATTGGGACCCCTGGATTTGTGTGAAGTGGTGAATGAAACCATCGCGTTGACGCGAATCGACGCGGAAGCCAGGCATGTGAGGGTCCACGCGGAAATGCCGCCGCAATTGCCCGCCGCCCACGGAGACCGCGTGCATCTGCAACAAGTGCTGCTGAACCTCATCCTAAACGGAATGGAAGCCATGACGGCCGTGCCCAGGGCGAGGCGTTCGCTGGTGATCCGCGCGAGCGAAACCAAAAATGGAAATCTCCAGGTAGCCGTTATGGATCGCGGCGCCGGCATCATGCCGGAGGATGCCGCGCGCATTTTTGAGCCTTTTTTTACCACCAAATTAAACGGCATGGGCATGGGACTGGCGATTTCCCAAACCATTATCGAGGCGCATGGCGGGGACATCTGGGTGGAAAGCAAAGGTTCGGAAGGAGCAACTTTTACATTTATTCTGCCGCCGGCCGGCCTGGCCAGGGTTAAAGATGGCGACTTGCCGGAAAACCTCTGACGGATAATATTTGATCGATGCCGCCAACAACCCATGGTTCGGCCACAGTGTTCGTAATCGATGATGATGCCTCGTTTCTGAAATCGGTTTCCCGGCTCCTGAGCGCGGTCGGCTATCCGGTGAAATCCTTTGGCTCCGCCCGCGATTTTTTGGCGGAGCTGGGGCCGGAAATGAGCGGCTGTATCGTCGCCGATTTGCAGATGCCCGGCATGGATGGATTGAAGTTGCAACAGGAGCTGGCCAGGACAGCTAATCCGCTGCCGATTATTTTTTTGACCGGGCAGGGCGACATCCCCACTTCCGTGAGCGCAATGCGCGGCGGGGCGGAGGATTTCCTGACAAAACGCGCCCCCAAGGAAGATTTATTGGCGGCGGTTGAGCGGGCCCTGCAGCGCGACGCCAGCGAGCGGGAACAACGCGGACGCCTGCGGGAATTACGCAGCCGCTTTAAGGATCTGAGTGAGCGCGAATTGGAGGTGCTCGGCCATGTGGTGCGAGGCAAAATGAATAAGGAGATTGCTGCCGATCTGAATATCAACGAACGAACCGTCAAACTGCACCGGACCAACATCACCAGGAAATTAAACGTCCACTCCGTTGCCGAGCTGACGCGTTTGGCTGATGAAGCCGGCCTGTTCAAGCCGTAGAACTTCAGCCGGGCCAGGACCTTCCCTAAAGGGCAGTAGTGAGCGGAAGCCGTTTTTAGTATTGTTTTTCTTGCCGTCCGTCCAATGGCGTTGCTTCCGGTATGCTCAACTCTCAACTGGAAGGCGGACGGCAACCTTCCCCAAAGGGCTGTTGTTTCACTCAATGTGCGGGAATAGTTTAGTGCCATGGTAAATGCGCTTGAATGCCATGAGCGGTATCTAAGCTCGGAAGGTTCAGAACGGGCGGCGTGTCAATGTCCCAGGTGCAAAATGGTTTCCTGGCTCGAACCGGAATCCCGCGAACGAAAAGCTTGTCCGTTCTGTTCGACCGCGCAGCCCGATTATGTCACCAGAACGGTCCCGGAAACGATGAAAACACTTGCGCCCGAAGAGATTGAGAATTTTTGGACTGACCGCCAAACAGCGCCCTCCGGCGATTGCGATGTCGCCTCGCCCTTCGTGCATGAGTTTTTCATGGTCCAGGGTAGCGGCTTCCGTTGCATGGCCTATCGCAACCAGGACGGAAAGTGGCGCGGGGCTTTTGATGATGAAGAATTGACGGGGGCCATTCGAGTTTTGGGGTAAGTCACATCGCTCAGAAGGTGTCGGTGACGTTTGCCAAAGTCAAGAGGCCGGACCATAAGGTCCGGCCTCTCATAGTGATGAGGTTTATACGCCGTCACCCCGGCGCTCAGAAGGGCGGCGCGGCTTGTTTTGGGGGTCGCTGTCCTGGCCGCGTCGCGAGCAAAACCTCTCTGCCAACCCTAAACGGACAGCGAAATTCATGCATCCATATAAGTAGACCGCTGAGGGATTAAACCTGAATGAACGGCATATTAAAATTCTTTCATTAATCCTTGGCGAGCGGGCGTAATTTGATCCCGGTCCAGTCGCGCGCGGATGGATTCTTCCAGTTCAGTATTGTTTTGGGCCCGGGCTAATACCAAAGCCTGTTGCAAATTCTCGATCGCTTCAGCCATTTTTCCCTGGCTGGACAGGGCGATTCCGAGATTGTTGAACGACGATGGATCATTCGGATTTAATTGAATGGCGCGAGTGAAGCATTTGATCGCGTCGTCCAGTTTATTCTGCCGCGCCAGAATCACGCCCAGGTTGTTCAGCGTATTCGCGTCGTCCGGTTTTAAATCAAGCGCCTGCTGATAATAGCTTGCGGCGGCGCTGATGTCTCCCTGGGCGGCCAAAGCGCCGCCCAGGTCATTCAGGGCGTCAAGGTAATGGGGTTTGACCCGGATCGCTCGCTCATATTGTTCTATCGCCTCTGGCAGCTTTCCTTGCCTGGCCAGGATGAGTCCGAAATTGCACAGCGCTTCTGCGAAATCGGGATTGATTTCGAGTGCCTCCTCATAATTTTGGGCGGCGTCGTCAAAATCCGCGCGCGCGGCGTAAATGTTGCCCAGATTGTAATAAGCGTCGGCGTCTTCCGGCTTCAATCGAAGCGCGTGATCCAGGCCTTGAACCGCTTCATTGACTTTGCCTTGTGCGGCCAGGGCCACGCTTAAATTATTGAGAACGCCGGCATTTTCGGGGTCAAGCTGGAGGGCCTGGTGAAAATGTTGGATGGCGGCGTCCAGTTTTCCTTCCGAGGTCAGGACTTTGCCCAGATTGTTGATGGATTTGGCGTCGTCGGGATTGATGAGCAACGCCCGATCAAAATGTTCAACGGCCCCGGCCGCGTCTCCGCGGTCGGCAAGCGCGATGCCCAGGTTGCAATGTGCGATATAGCTTCCCGGCCAAAGCGACAGTGTCCGCGTCCAAATTGTAACGCTGTTTTTCCAATATGAGGTCTGGAGATAAGACGCCGCTGAAAGGGCGGCGAGCATTGCGGCAGCCGCGCAACCCAAAACTATTTTGCGGAAAGGAAGCGGGCGCAACAGTTCCACTATTTCCCAGGAAATCATAACCAACAGGCCGATTTGCGGCAGATAAGAATAACGGTCCGCTCGCGTCTGGTCTCCCGTCTGCATGATGTCGATGACCGGCAGAAAAACAATGAGATACCACAGCCATCCAGCCAGGAGCCACGGATGTCTTTTTCTCGCCAAAACCGTCCCGACGGTGAGGCCAATGATTATGAGGACCGACAAACAAAGCCTCGGGAGCGGTAAATGGTCCGGCGGATGGGGATAAAGAAGTGCCAGCCCAACGGGATAAATCGTGTGGCCCATATAATCCACATACGCCATGAGCGCGTTGGCCGCCCGCCATGGCCAGGTCAAATGCCGCGCCGCCATTACCACGTGTCGTTGGGTTAATACCGTCACGGCGCACCCCCCGGCGCAAATCAAAAAGAATGGCCATTTTTCCAACAGTAAGGTCGGAAGGGAACGGAGGGTGAGACGTC
>DASYZW010000283.1:0-7600 GCA_035945915.1 Verrucomicrobiia bacterium
TTTGCCGCTGCGAGCGTCTCGCGCACGCGTTCCAATATCACATCTGCCATTCCGGGCTCTGTGCCGACTGCCGCGGTATACCAAACCAATTTATCGGAGCGCTCCGTCGGGTTACGCCAAACCGGCTGACCCGCGGCGAGCCGATGCGCGACATTTTTCTTCGTTTCACCCAGCAACACTGGAATGTCTTCCTGGGTATGCAGACCGTCACTGATAAAAAACGGGACGATCACAAGGTTCCTGGTGCGCGCCATCGCATAGCAATCGGGAATTCGCGGGGCTTCTTCCAGAAAAATCGCCTGGACGTCCGCGTAGATGTTCATCGATCGAATTAATTCCACCTGGCGTTCAATCGGTTTACGCGAATTGTCATTTTTCCCGGTGCCGTGCCCGGCGATGAATAACGTCGTCTCAGCCATCCGCGGCGCGCGCGGAAACGGGAAGGTTTTTAGAATTTGATCCGCCCGGGTCAAAATGACCTGTGTCATACTGTCGTGCGTGCCCACCGGCGCGCAAAAATAGATTTGCGATCCTGTGACGTTCATTTTTCTGCTCCCGTTTTCAAACCCTAATTCACGCGGAATGATCTGTCCGGCAAAATATCCTTCACTAATGAACAAGGGCGCGATGAAAATTCGGGGCCCGGATATCCCGGACAGCACGTTCTTAATTTGCGGTTCTTCCTTCCAAAACGCCTCCCGCACCTCCCGGAAGATCCGGCGCCGGCGCAATTCCGCGACATGCTGGCGGGCCGGCGCCGACGAATTCTCATTCAACCCGGTTCCATGTCCCAGCACTACCAGGACGGAATCCGATAGATTTTCGCACCCCATTTATTAAAGGTGTCGCAAATGCCTGCGGCCGGCAAGTCCTCGGGGTTTATCCCGCGGCGCACAATTTTCTTGAAACTTTTGACAAAATCGTGCGTCTTATTGTCGAAACCGGTTGTTAACTAATGAAAACTGCAAAACTAATTCTCGCCATAGCCTTAACCGCCACCCTTGGATTTGCCGTTGTTCGCGCGGACGACGACGACGCAGCTCCCTCCAAACCAGCGATGTTGCCGCCCGACTCAACCAAAACCGGCGTCACTTTTGACGCCGATATTAAACCCATTTTCCAGGATAGCTGCGTGAAATGTCACGACAGCCAGGGAACCAAAAAGCCCAAGGCCGGCCTCACCCTGGACACCCGGGCTGGCGTCATGAAAGGAAGCCGGGACGGGGCGGTCGTGACTGTGGGTGACAGCGCGCACAGTGACCTGGTCATGGCGGTCGCCCATATCGGTGATGACTCGGACAATTTCATGCCCAAGGGCAAAAACGCCAAAATGCTCACGCCGGACCAAATCGGCTTGATCCGCGCGTGGATTGACCAGGGCGCCAAGTAAACTTCCGGTGGAAAGCCTCATCGTCGAGCTGCGTTCCATCATCGAACCGCTCGACCTGGGCAGCCTCTTTCCGAAACCGCAGCCGTTGGAAGTCGAACTCGGTTGCGGCGACGCCTCATTTCTTGTCGAATTGGCGCAACGACATGCGGAAATAAACTTTATTGGCGTTGAACGGCTGCTTGGCCGCATCACGAAGCTTGACCGCAAAGGCCGCCGCGCCGGCCTACAGAATATTCGCGGTGTCCGTATCGAGTCCTCCTATTTTCTCCAATATCTTCTCCCGCCTCAGTCTGCCTCGGCGATTCATATTTATTTTCCCGATCCATGGCCGAAAACACGCCACCAGAAAAACAGGCTTATCAATGACCGGTTTCCGGCATTGGCCCGCGCCGCCCTGGCGCGCGGTGGCGCTGTATTTTTACGCACGGATGATGGGCCATACTTTTCCCAGATGAAGGACGTATTCGCCGCCGCGACCGGATTTGAAAAAACTGAAACGCCCGCTGATTTGACTGGAATACTGACTGACTTCGAACGCGACTTTCACGCTCGCGGCGTCAAAACCCTGAGCGCCGCCTATTCGCTTGTGCCGTAAGGCGGGAACAGCCTTCTCAAACATCAATTACATCGTCGTCCGACTTTTTACCGGGCGGGGGCCCCCGGCGAACGGAGAGACGCGCGTTGCCGGTGGCGATATTCAAGAGCGCCGAAACGATGCTAATAATCAGAGCGCCGACGAACGCAAAGGCAAAACTGTCTACCTCAAAATTGGGCGCCATCAACAGGCCGACGAGATACAGCAGGAGCGCATTGATAACCCACGTAAAAAGCCCCAGGGTGACAATCAGGAACGGCAACGCCAGCAGCAACAAAATCGGCCGCACGAATGCGTTCAGGATACCCAATAGCAAAGACGCCATCACCAGGTAACCCACCCCTTTGCAATGGATATGATTGTGTAAAATGACGACGGCCATCGCCACCGCAAGGGTGTTGATCGCCCAATTACCCAGAAAGTGCAGGAGTCGTCTTTGTCCTGGCTGCATCCCAAAAGTTGCGCCAGCCAACGGCGAAACACAAGAAAAGGTTTTACGCTTTACTTTCGGGCTTCTTAGGTCAATAGTCCCCGCAATTACTGTGGCGACCCGATTTATGAGAAAATTTATTTTGCTGGCGTTATTGGTTTCGGTATTCGTCTACTTTTCACCCGATGCGAATGCAGCCGGCCATCGCCACTTCGTCCACCGCAAGCATCATTCTCACCACCACCATCATCATCCTCGCCATCGTCGCCGATAATCTTGCCGGGCTGTCCGGTAACCCCCTGAGATGATTCCGTTCGAGATTGCAGAGCGCAACGACGGCAAGCCGTTTTGACTTCAGCGCTGGTCCCCGAAGCCCGATTTTTCGAGATGGACGATTGACCCGCAATTGCCCGTGGTTTGTTACAAAACAATGACGGCTCTGCCAGTATCGCAAAGCTCTAAAAGCCTTTATTTTTAATAAAATCCCCCCGCCGCGCCGCGCCATTGTTTCCGGATTGTCACAGTCCCGACAGAAAGCCGTAATACTCATTGCCCAGCCTTGGCGGTTGTGTCATTTCGGCCAAGCCTTCACGTGATCTTTGCCCGCGCCTTAACGGCAGCGGTGTCACTGCTGCTTTCAGAGCGGGATGCGAATGACGGATCGCGAAATAACCGACAGAAGCATGTTTTTTTATGGCTGGCCGGCATATCGCTGCTGTCCGCAACCTGTCTTAACGCGCAAGGGATCGGGACACCGGCCGGGACGAATAGTTCACCGCATTTTAGCGTTAGCACCTATGTGGTTGAAGATCACGGACTGATGCCTACGAATGTTTGGGGCCCTGTTCTTTCCAAATACACGGGCCCGGACGTCAGCCTGGATGAAATCGTGAAGGGCGCCACCGAAATGCAAGCCGAATATCGAAACCACGGTTATCCGGGAACGAGCATCGCGATTGCGCAGGATCAAATTACCAGCGGCGTTGTCACGTTAAATGTATTTCAAACGGCGATTCCCCAGATTCTCGTTTCCGGCGTGCGGTATTTTAGTCCCACGGACGTTGCCGAGTTGCCCGCCTATTTACCGCCGCCGGCAGCCCCCGTGTTAGCGTCAGCGCCCACCAATCCGCCGGCGCCTCCACCGCCGCCCTGGCATCCGCCCAAACCGGCTACTCCCGAACAAATCGCCGCGGCGGCCAAGCAATTATCCCAGGAGATGGCCAGGCTGGACGTAAATGAAAATGATTATCGAATTCATGTGGTCTCAACCAATGCCGGCCCGAGGTTCGACGTTGAGCACTATATCATTGAAGGCAATACGGTCCTCTCCCTGCAAACGATAGCAGCTACGCTCACAAATATTGACGGCGCCTTTGGCGCCAATGTTTCTTTCGACGGCGTCAAGGCGGTGATTCAACAATTGCAGCTGGCATACCACGAACGCGGCTATTTGACGGTGGCGGTGACCTTGCCGCGCCAAAAGCTCAGTAACGCCACCGTGAAAATTAAGGTGCTGGAGGGCCGTCTTACGTCGATTAACGTGGTCGGCAACACGTATTTCAGTTCAAACAACGTCATGCGCGCCTTGCCCAGTCTGCATACAAATATCGTTATCGACGCGCCCGTACTGCAAGCGGAGTTGAATCGCGCCAACGCAAACCAGGATCGTCAAATTATTCCCGTTGTGGGTCCCGGCCCCGAACCAGGCACCAGTGTGTTGACGCTTCGCGTCAAAGATCGTTTCCCCCTCCATGCGAAAGTGGATTTGGATAACCAAAGTTCCCCCGGCACCCCGGCCCTGCGTGTGAACACCTCAGCCGTCTACGACAACTTATGGCAGCGTGAAAATTCCGTCGGATTTCAGTACGGTTTTTCGCCCGAGGAATATAAGCAGGCAGGCAATTGGAATTTTTACGATCGACCGGATGTGTCATTGATCAGCGGATTTTACCGCCTGCCGCTGGGAAATCCCGAATCACTGGAACAGCGGATTACCGCCAACCCCGGAACCTTTGGTTTCGATGAAGCCAGCCGAAAATTCAACCTGCCGCCCGTGGGAGGCGTTCCCGACCTGACGATTTTTGCCAGCCGCTCGACGATCGATACGGGTACCGCCGATACCTTTAACCAAACCATTACCACAAACGGATCCAATCCCACTATCAATCGACAGGATGTCGTCCATTCTCCAACGATTAACGAGGACCTGGCGGCACATTTGGATTATCCGCTGGCCAGTTCCGGAAACCTGCAATCGGCATTCTCCGGCGGGCTTGATTTCAAATTTTACCAACTCATCAATTACAAAACGAACGACTTTACTTTCATTCAGACAAACTTCGCTAACGGCAATCCGATTCTTCCGCCGTTCGTCAACACGGTTCCTTCCGTGGTACCCACCACCGAAAACTGGATCGAATACCTGCCTCTTTCGCTCCGCTATAGCGGCCAATGGAGTGATTCATTTGGTGTGTCCGGCGTTGGTCTAGGAGTTACCGCAAATCTCTGGTTTTCGTCTCGTTATTCCACGTCGTCCACTTCGAGTATTGTTTCGACCAATGCAAGCGGAGTGGTCACTGCCACGAACATTACGACGACCACTGAGACCCGCGGCGCGCAGGGACTCGAGAAAATCACCGGTTCGACGCTTTCCTCAGGCCATTGGGTCGTCATCAACCCAAGCTTTTATCGCACCATCGTACTGGATCAGTGGACCACCTTATTCCGTCTGGATGGGCAATGGGCCAGCGAACCCCTGATCAGCCCGGAACAGTTCGGCGCGGGCGGTGTAAACAGCGTTCGGGGATATCCGGAAGGAGACGTCTTCGGAGACGATGGTTGGCACGTGTCGCTGGAAGAACAGACGCCGCCCCACACCGTTGGGATACTCTATGGCAACACACCGTTGACCCTCCGCGCTTCGATCTTCATGGACTACGCCGACGTTTACCTGATCGATCCCCAGGGCCGTCCGCCGCTCCAGTCGCTTTGGGGAACTGGCGTGGGAGTTACCGCCGCCGCCGGTCCGCACTGGCAGGCGCAATTCCTTTTCTCATTTCCGCTCAATAGCACGGCCGATACCCCGGCGTATGAGCCGATGTTCAATTTCTCGCTGACCGCGCAATTTTAAAATGGGGTGAATGTCACAGAATTGTTACACGAAAAAAGGACCACAATGTTATGCTCATCGATGGTAGTAGTGGGACAGGTATGAAAACGGATTCTTCTAATATTTGGCGTCCGGCATTGGTGTGGCCAATGCTCTTGCTAGCCGGGTTGGCGTGCCGCTTTGAAGCGCGGGCCAATCCCACAGGCGGCACTGTGGCCCAGGGCCAGGCCAACATCAGCGGACAGGGCACTTCGCTCGTCAACATTAACCAGACGTCGGGCAGTGCCTGGATCAATTGGAGTACGTTTAACGTTGGCCAGGGAGAAACCGTCAATTTCAACCAACCCTCGATCAATTCGATCACGTGGAACCAGATCAATGACGCCAACCCATCCACAATACTCGGGAATATAAACGCAAACGGCTACGTGGTTTTTCAAAATGCCAACGGCTTTAGCATCGGTGGCCAGGCCGTGCTGACCGCCCATGGCATTGTCATGACGACCGCAGCGACCCCGACGATGAATCTTGCCAACGGCGGCCCTTGGGTTTTTGACGCGCCGCCGCCGACCGCCAAAATTCAAAATTTAGGCCAAATCAATATCACCGGGGGCGGGACTGCCTATTTGATTGCAGCCGACATCGTCAATGGTGGAACGATTTCCGCGCCGAACGGCCGTATCGGGCTTTACGATGGCGAAACAGTCCTGGTTTCAACATCGCCCAATGGCGAAGGTCTCAGCGCCCAGGTCACTCTGCCGCAAGGTTCCGTTGATAACGAAGGCAAATTGACGGCGAATGGCGGCACCATCGTCGCAGACGCCCAGTTCGTGAACCAGAACGGAATCGTGCAGGCTGACACGGCGCAAAACGTCAACGGCACAATTGAATTAATCGGAAGCAGCAGCGTGACGTTGGGCGCAAACTCGTCCATTTCCGCCACCGGTGATCCAACGGTCCAAACTGCCAGCGCAGGTGGTTCCGTGCAGATCCAGGCGGGTACCAGTTATTCCGATGCCAGTGGTTCGTCGATCAATGTTTCCGGCGGCGGCTATGGCGGAAATGCCGGACAAATTTTCATTTCTGCCCCACAGATGACCGCGCTCAATTCAACCATCAACGGCCAGGCTGCCTCCGGTTACGTCAATGGCACATTAACGATCGATACGGCCGACATCGTTTTGAATTCGGATGGCAGTCCCGTCGTTGGCTCACTGGCGCTTGATGTTGCCGCGTTGTCGTCCGGATTTTCGCAGATTAATCTGCAGGCGTCAGGTGATATTACTTTAAGCGCGCCATGGATTCTTGCGGCGAACGGCGGCGTACCCGGTTCAGTACTGTTGCAGGCGGGAAATGAGATCGCGCTCGCAAGCGGGTCGGAAATTGAGGCTGACGGCGGCAACATTATCTTAAAGGCGCCGATAGTGGACCAGGGCGGCACCCTTCAGGCAAATTCTATCGGAAGCGCCAATGGCGTGGTTGAGATCGACGCCGGCCAGAGCCTGACTCTGGAAGGCAGTTCAGCGATTTACGCCAACGGTGATTCTTCCACCATGAGTCCGGGCGGATTTGTTATCTTGAACGCGGGAAACACTTTCACCGTGGACCCCGGCGCGACGATTTCCGTATCCGGAAACGCCGGCGGCCAATCGGGCATCGTCGAACTGTTTGATCCGGGCGCGGGAGTCAGCCCGATCGAACCCCTGGGCGACTATTTTGCCTTTTTGCTCAATCCCTATGACATGACCTTTTCAGGCAATCCAACTGATACCTCTTCTTCCGATCCCAATTTAAACGTGTCCGACCTCGCCGCCTATTCCCAAATCGATTTGCAAACTTTGGATAACATCCAAATCAGCACTCTCTGGTCTTTGAATAATCCGGTCGCGGTTGGCAATCTGAGTCTGACCGCGGGCAACAACATCACGTTGGGATCTCCAACCTCGATCAATTCCACTGGCATCAGCGCCGGCCAGGATTGGAATATCAATCTTGCAGCCGGAACCGCATTTGTTCCTGCTTCTGGTCAGCCCACTCCGGCTTCCGGCAGCGATGGAATTTATCTGGACGGCGGCC
>DASYZW010000284.1:0-2782 GCA_035945915.1 Verrucomicrobiia bacterium
CCAAAGCCTTGTTGGCGCCTGGCCGATTTCGGCGGAACGCATCCTGGCCTATATGGAAAAGGCCAGTTGTGAGGCCAAACAACATACGGACTGGAACCATCGCAATCCCCAATACGACCAGGCACTGAAGGAATTCGTCACGAATGCCATGGACGACCCGGAATTTATCCGGGACCTGGAAAGCTTCGTCGCATCGTTTGCGGATGCCGCGCACATCAATGTGCTGGCCCAGACCCTCATAAAATTGACTGCACCCGGTGTTCCGGACATCTACCAGGGCAATGAAATTAATGACCTGAGCCTGGTCGATCCGGATAACCGCCGGCCCGTCGATTTTGACATGCGAAAACGCTTATTGGCAGAGGCAATGAAGATGCACGCGGACGAAAGCTGGAAGCGCCGTGATGAAGGAATGGCGAAGCTCTGGTTGATCCAGAAAATCCTGGCATACCGCGCGCGACATGAAACCGTTTTCGCCGGGAATTATGCGCCGCTCCTTGCCGGAGGCAAAAACGCGGAATATATCGTGGCCTTTGTCCGGGACGGCAAGGCGATCACAATCGTTCCCCGGTTTATGCGGACGCGACCCGATGCGATGCCCGCCCTGCTCCTGCCCCGCGGGATGTGGCGGAATGTATTCACGGAAGAAATTTTTCTGGGCGAGATTTCCACGGCTAAATTATTCAGAACATTTCCCGTTGCGCTGCTGGTTCAAGAATGAGTGGTATGAAAACGTTTTCCGTCTGGGCGCCCTTGCCGAAAAAAGTGGAGCTTCAACTCAATGGAGATTTATTGCCCATGTTACGCCAGGACAATGGCTGGTGGACGGCGGAGGCTGCCGGGGCCAAACCCGGTGATCGTTATGGATTCGTGCTTGATGGAGCCGGTCCATTTCCCGACCCGCGCTCGCCATGCCAGCCCGAAAGCGTCCATAAACTCTCGAAGTTGACGGAGGAAAACTCGTTCCCGTGGACCAGCCGGAATTTTCAGGCGCCGCCTCTGGAATCGGCAATCATCTATGAATTGCACATCGGCACCTTTACACCTCAAGGAACTTTCCAGGCGGCAATCGAACGTTTGGGACACTTGGTGGCGCTCGGAGTCACACACGTGGAGTTGATGCCGGTTGTGGAATTTGCCGGCAACCACGGCTGGGGTTATGATGGCGTGGATTTATTCGCCCCGCACCATGCTTATGGCACGCCGGACGATTTGAAAAAGCTCATCGACACGTGTCATGCGCGAGGATTAGCGGTAATTTTAGACGTGGTTTACAACCACCTGGGGCCGTCAGGTAATTATCTCGCCAAATTTGGCCCCTATTTCACTAAAAAATTCGCGTCACCGTGGGGTGAGGGAATCAATTTTGACGGGCCGGACTGCCACGAGGTTCGCCGTTTCTTTTGCGATAACGCGCTCATGTGGTTGCGTGAGTTTCGTTTCGATGGCTTGCGGCTGGATGCGGTCCACGGAATTCTTGACACCTCCGCCGTCCATATTCTCGAACAGCTAACGTTCGAGGTGGAGAAGCTGTCTGCGCAGTTGGGACGTCATTTAGCGCTAATTCCCGAAAGCGATTTAAATGATCCGCGACTCCTCTGGTCGCGCGAACGCGGCGGCTATCAATTGGACGCGCAGTGGAGCGATGACTATCATCATGCCTTGCATACGGTGCTGACCGGCGAACGCATGGGCTATTATTCGGATTTCGGGACCATCGGCGCGCTGGCGAAAGCGCTTCGCTGTGCTTTTGTCTATGACGGCACATATTCTGAACATCGCCGGCGCGTTCATGGGCGGCCGATTGAAGGTTTGAGCGGTCATCGATTTTTGGCCTATCTCCAAAATCACGACCAGGTGGGAAATCGCGCGCGGGGCGATCGCAGCAGCCACTTAATGGGTCCCGGGAAATTGAAAATCGCAGCGGCGCTCGTTCTGGCTTCTCCCTTTGTGCCGATGCTGTTTCAAGGGGAAGAATGGGGCGCGACTTCGCCTTTTTTCTATTTCACGGATTATCAGGAACCGGAATTGGCCAAAGCGGTGCGTGAGGGACGTTGCCGGGAATTTGCAGCTTTTGGATGGAAACCCGAAGACACCGCGGACCCGCAAGCCCGCGAGACTTTTGAACAATCAAAATTAAAATGGGCCGAGGTCTCCGAGAAGCCCCATGCCGATTTACTTGATTGGCACAAAAGATTGATTCAATTGCGTCGCACGGAACCGGATCTGGCTGATGGCGCTCTGGAAAACGTCTCTGTTCAATACGACGAGAAGGAACGTTGGATCATTCTGAAGCGCGGCAAGATCATTGTCGTTTGCAATTTTGCCGGGCAGGCGCAACAGATCTCCGTTTCCGCGTCGAAGGTTTTAATGGCTTCCAATCAAGGGATCAACCTTGCCAATGGTCGGGCACAAATGCCGCCGGAATCGGTCCTCATTGCAAAGTAGCCCCCAACGAAAGAGACCATGGCATGTGATTTCTCTTTTTCATTCGCGGGCATGCCCGCTTATGCTAAAATCTGTCTATAATGAAAAGACGCCTGATTTACAGCCTTGTGACGGTGCTGCTTGCCGCAAATCTGATCCTCGGCGAACGCGTTTACCTGTCGTCCGCCCATGCTGAGGAACAAAAAGATTCCGAATACGCCAACATCGAGCTGTTCGAACAGGTTTTGAATAAAATTCGCACCGAGTATGTAAATGGCACGAATATGACATACCATGACCTCGTTTACTCGGGAATCAAGGGCATGGTTTCGTCGCTCGACCCGCACAGCGAATT
>DASYZW010000285.1:0-6397 GCA_035945915.1 Verrucomicrobiia bacterium
ATCCAGCGCCTGTTTCCACGCCTCCAGGCCGGGGAACGATGGCAACAGCGAGGGATGGACATTGATGATTCGTCCTTCAAATGCCCGCAGAAAGTCTCCTTTGAGCACCCGCATGAATCCCGCCAGCACCACGAGGTCCACATTTGCCGACTTTAGCGCCTCCACAAATGCCAGTTCCGCCTCTTCATCCAATTTTGTTCGGAATTTCCCCGGCGCAATAAACCGTGCTGGAATTTTTCGCTCGCGCGCGCCGGTCAAAATCCCGGCAGTTTCAACATCGCTCAAAACAATGGCGACTTCCGCCGGGACCTTGCCCGCGGCAATGGCATCCGCCAGGGCCAGAAAATTTGAGCCTTTCCCGGAACCGAGAATGCCGAGTCGAAACCTGTCGTTCATCGCCATTGGATAGCAGAATTGCCGCTAAGGAAAAAGTTGAAAGAGCGAGTAACGGCGGACATGAGTCCGCCCCGGATCCTTCAACATTAGTTCAAAGGGATGTATTTCGGCATTGCCGCAAGGTCAAGGTTTCGAGTCGCATACGTGGCACGATGCGGTTTCCTCATTGTCCACGCTGCAAGCTTCATCTTGCCGCTAAAATTCGTCAGGACCAGAACGAAGTCATTCGTATTCCCGCAATCGTATCGCTGCGCAATGCGGTAACCGGACAACTCCCCCGCCATCGCCTTCATCGCAAGGTACGCCGGCTTTGGCTTCAGGTTGTAGCCGACGGTGCCAAAATTATCTTCGTTATACGCCGCGTCCTCGCCGTCATTCTTCCAGTCATACCAGATCGACAGCGGCACGCCGTTCAGAAGATTCGACAGTTGTTGTCGCACGATGTAACTCGCCTGCTGTTCCTGTGACACGCCTTTGGTACAGGTCGAATAGCCCCACTCTCCACTGATGATTGGAACTGTGCTTCCCACCGGCGCGTATTGGTCGATCAGTCGGCGCAGGCGCGCGAAATCCGGCCCGGCTGTCTCCGGTGGTTTGCCCCGATACGGATGCACGCTCACGGCATCCAAATATTCAAGCAGCCCTGACTTGAACACGGTCTCGAGAAAATTCCAATCGAAACCCGATGTGGTCGGTCCCACGATACACGCCTGCGGATCGGCGGCTCGAATCGCGCGCGCCGCGGCCAGCGCCAGCGCTGTGTATTGGCCAACGTCCGGCGCGGGTTTCCAGAACGAAATATTCGGCTCGTTCCAAATCTCCCAGATCACGCCGCGACCGTGAAAGTGAAGTGCGGCCGCCGCCGCCCAACGCGAAAACGCCGCGACACTTTCCGGATGCTGCGGCGAAGAGACGGCGCTTTCAGCCTGGTGCGTGATCGGATTGGTGCTGGTGTGGACTTCTTCATAGAGCGGGTTGGAATAATCAAAGACGTAATAAGGGCGCAACCCGTTTCGTTCCAGGTCCGCACTCAACACATCATATTGGGACCAATCATATTCCCCTTTCCGCGGCTCGGTCTTCGTCCAGTCAAAGTCCATTCGAACGAACTTGAAGCCTGCCGCCGCGATCATTTTCAGGTCCCGATCGTGACCGGTAATGAAATGAATGTTCACTCCCGCTCCGGCGGGAATCGTCCTTTCCGGCAGCGTATCCTTGCCGATTGTCGCTGACAAAAATTCGCCCGGCGTCGTGCCGCCTTCGTTGATGCAACGAACCCGGGTCCAGGGTTTTCCGGGAACGCCATTTGCAACGTCCCGCCATTCCGCGGCGACAGCGCGTCGGGAACTCGACAACGGCCACGCCGCTCCGCTGGCTGCGCACTGTTTCTGAAGAGCGTCCCAACGTGCCAGCCAGACGTAGCGGACCGCCAAATGCCCCAAGCGAACCCGGGCCAGCAAGTCCGCGTCATCGGACACTGCGGCTTCCGCCTGCCGCCAGAGCTTCTCCGCTTCTGCCAGGGTTTTAAACTGGAGAAAAGGCGCGCCCGGAGGCGAATAACAGGTCAAATTATAGCCGCGGGACGCATCATCGAGCAGCTTCATATACTGCCAGATCGGGCCGGCCGCCTTCCCGTAATAGCCGTCTAAAAATTCGCGAATCAGGGCATGATCATCCTGGCGCGGATTCCACATCAACTGGGCCAATACCCACGCGCGCAACTCGGCCATTTCTGACCCGTAAGATTGATATGCGCCTTCTTCAAAAACTCCCTTCACGTGATGGTCCGCAAAAAAACGCAGGTTTGGCCCCATCGTGAACCAATTGGGGTGTGGCTGGACGTAATGCGCAAAGTCCGTCACGTAATCCCAAACGTACAGCCGGTCAGTCAATCGCGCCCACCCGCGAATGTCATCGGCGAATGCCTCATTGGAGCGCCCGTCTAATGGCTCGCGAAAATTGCACTCGATGCTGCATAGCCTGACGATGACATTCGGCCGCGGCCGGATCGTCCTGGGCGGTTTGCGCGTGTATTGGTATGCGAGCGTGTCAATTGCCACGTTTGGAAATTCGGGCGCGATGCGATCCGCCACGTAATTTACGAAGTCGATCATGGATCCGGCGTGTGAGCCTTCCTCGGCGTCAAACGCGCGGCAATTGGTGCATTCGCATGGAGAGGTGTTGTCGTTTTGAGAGACGCTCACGATGTTGGCATTGGGGGTTTCTCGCAACCATTCTTTGACACGCTGCACGACAAAATCCCGGAGCTTGGGATTAGTCAGACAGAGCTGCGCATTGTCCGGTGTCCGTTTGCCGTCGATCAGGGCGAACCATTCGGGATGTATGGAAAAATATTCCGACGGCGGCGCCAGGCTATACGACGTGTGAACAAATCCCTTATAAATAATGTGCCCTCCCTTGTCAGGAGGAATTCGAAACGAATTGCCGTTGCACTCGTTATGCCACGCCCAATCCGCGTCAAACGCCGTGAACCAGAAGGGGTCCCGGTACTCAAATGCCGGTTTTTCACGGATTTTCAAATTGCCGATTTCCAGGGTCGATTGCTTTGGGATCGTGCTGGCCCACGGCGTCCACCAGCGCACGCCACATTCCTCCTGCAAAAAACGGCTCACGGCATAGATGGTTCCTCGCGGGCGTCCGCCCGCCAGGACGAGACTTTGACCATGGGTTTCAATCATCAACTCTTCATTCCCCAATTGGTCAAACGCGATATCCTGAAAGAAAGACCGGGCTGCCGTGCCAGGCCCCACCAAAATAGCCCGCACCGGGGCGGTCACATTCGTTCGGATTTCGAAAGTCGCGCCGGTGATTTGTTGAAGCACGGCCGCCAGCTCGATTGCTGCCGACCGTTCCGTGGGGGTTGCCGCCGGGTCCGTCACGATGACCATTTCTGCCCGCTCCTGCTCCGCAATGACCGCCGCCGACACCGGCCCGCTCCCAACAATCAGAAAAAGGAACATCAAAGCGGTGACCTTCAGCGTGTCATTGAAATCGACAAGTCCCGGCGCCTTTATCGCTAAAAAGCGAAACCTCTTCATCGTGGAGAAATTTTAAACCGTTTTCGGTCCCGCCTACGTTGCACATTTTCCCGCCTTAATGCAACGTCGGATCACTCACGACGCCCATAAACAAAATTGTGCCAGTGAACCTGTCGGAAATGACAAAGAAAAAGGGCCGATCCACAATCATTTCAAATGGGGGGAGCGGCCGCATCATGGCAGTCGCCCGGATCCGTACTGTCGTCACCGCAGCCGCCTCCGTCCCCTGCTCGTCGACATTGACATAACTCTTTTGCAGGACTTCGCTCACACATAGCGGATCGCCCGACATTCCTGAAAAATTGGCCGACCCGGGAATAAATGCGTCCTGCATTCCGAGTCCTTGGAGCGGGCCGTTCAGGAGCGCTTGAAAATTCAGTCGAAATTTTGGAAAGACAACCATTCCGTCACGGTTCAAAAATCGCGGGAGAATTTTGTCCTGCCAGGATTTCCCGGTTAAACCAGCCAGCAATTTCGCCGGGCTTGAATTCGTTGCGGGCAAAAAGAGAACCATCTGAAGCCGGTCGCCCGCGTACGGCAATTCGACCGCCTGGTAGCCGTCGCCTTCCTCATATTGGAAGTTGCCGCGCCGCAACATCATCGGCATTTGCTTGATCAGGCCTCCGCCCAAATAGAAATAGCGGGGACGCGTCAGGCTTTTGTCAAATGGCTTCGCCCAATCGCCCTTGAAGTAAACTGCGTTGGCAAGGATCACCTCAGTATTTGCAGGGAACGGAAAAGACACGACACCCGTAATCTTCCCGCGCGTACTGTCCGTCGCCCATCGATTAATTGTGTCAGCTGATTCCGGCGTCTCAAAATTGACCGACCCCAGGACGGCCTGGAAAAAAGCTTCGTTCGTATAAACAAATGATGGCTTTAATTCAAAACCGCGATTGGCCCAGATGGAATTCACCAGGTCCAATACAACATTCGTTTGCGATGCCAGCGCCCCGTTCAAATTTTTGTAATAGCCATTGATATCGTCCTGTGGCAAGCCGCCCGTATTTAAGGCGCCTTGAATTTCGGCCCTGGTTTTACCAGCCGCCCCGTTGCAGAGCATTTGCAAGGCAACCGAAACGCTGTAAGGCGATATGAAAATATTTTGCGCGGCCGAACCTTGCAAAACGTGCCCGAACAACTTGAAAGCAAATCCATTGTCCCCCTCGGCCAGTCCGGACACGCCTTCCGCGGATGCGACCGCTGCCATCAACCAAAGGGCAACGACTCCAAATGTCCTTTTCATTCGCAAAAGGTGGAACCAATTCATTAGCGCGTCAAATAAGAGATGCATCGACGGATGGCCCCCTTGCCAATATGGAAGAGACCATCGGCTGCTGCGGTGTCACCGCCCGTATCGCGGGCGGTTCCCAATTCCCTTGTCTGCGCGCAGTTTTTGTTGTATTCAATTGCGATGGATCGGGCGCTTGGCGCAGCGGCTAGCGCGTCTCGTTTACACCGAGTAGGTCGCAGGTTCGAATCCTGCAGCGCCCACCACCCAACGTCAAAGATTTGCCCCGGGGCGAAAGCGAGCCGGCCTCGCAAGACACACTCCTTTCCGGACTTTTTATGAAGTGAGCGATACGATTCCCTGTGTTTTCCAAAACGAATCTTGCAAGGCGATAAAAATCGGCTACTCTCGTTTGAACGGCGGGGTAGCCAAGTGGTAAGGCAGGGCTCTGCAAAAGCCTCATTCGTCGGTTCGATTCCGACCCTCGCCTCCAATTTCATTTTCAATCAATAAAATCAATGCTTTCGTGAGTTTTTGGCAGTTTCAAAATGCCCAACTGCTAACATCCACTGCTAACAGATTCAAATTTGTTCAAAACCGTCCGTTACCGTTTACCAGTGTCATTCCTGCCTGATTGAATCGCCCGTTTCGTGTCCGTGAGCCGGTAGCAGCAATGAATTTTCTGCGTTGCGGTCTGTGCCGGATGGATTATTTACGCTGATTTTGTCCATGAAAATTCAGCCCCATTTTGAAAAACCCGAAATGGAAATCGAAGTCGAAACTATGCGTGTCTCTCGACAGGACAAATTTTGAGTTCAGGCTCGGCTGGCTACTCTGTAGCAGAATTACGCCGTTGAACATTTTCTGACTCTGCGACCATTTCAGACAAAGTTAAGCCCAACGCTTTTGCAAGCGACGCCGCAACATTCAAACTTGGGTTGCGTTCGAAACGTTCAATAAACGAAACGTGCGTGGGGTGAATGTCCGCCTTTTCTGATAATGTTTCTTGGGAAAGTTTTAATGCGAGCCGGTGCTTTCGCAGCACAATCCCAAAGGCTTTGGACATTTCGACGTTTCGCATCACTATCATTCTGCAATGCCGAACGCCGATTAAACACATACAATCGAATTGACGCAGCGGGGAAATTTCAATTCACTCATCCATCATGGCAGCAAAATTGAACTCATATTCACGGGGAAAAAGGCGACGTTTTAACTCCGCTAACTGGGTTATGAGAAACAAATTCCTAACAGTATGCTTTCTTGTTCTCACCATAAAAAGTATTCAGGCGCAATCCGTCGTCATAAACGGAGATTTTTCCGGCGGCCTAACGAATTGGACTGTGGTGCAACCACCCGACGATGAAATTTTGGCGGGCAGCTTAGGACAAATTCAATTTGTGGGAGAAACACGCCTGTCTGAAGCCTTTGAAGCGCAAGTCGGTTACAATAGCCAGCAAAATTTGGAACAGACGGTCTCGCTTTCGGCGGGAGTGCAATATGATTTTTACGCGGACGTTGCCGCGATATACCCCATATACAATCTTGATGGAGGAACCATTACTATTTCGATTGAAGGAAACGACGTTGCATCAATTTCATTCGGAGCCGGTATCACTCAATATGGCACACTTGAGGGGACGTATAACCCCACGGAAAGCGGCAATGAATTAATGGCGATAAATTTCGACCGGAGCTATGAAGCCTCATT
>DASYZW010000286.1:0-3758 GCA_035945915.1 Verrucomicrobiia bacterium
TTTTAATTCCTTCCATTCCCTCGGTTCTGGGGAACTTTGTCATTCCAATGATGATCGGGGCGCGTGACGTCGCCTTTCCGAGACTGAACCTGATGAGCTGGTACTTATTCGTGTTCGGAGGTTTTTTTGCGCTGCTCGCCATCATCCTTGGCGGCGTGGATACGGGCTGGACCTTCTATGCCCCTTATAGCACCGCCTATTCAAACACCCACGTCATCGACATGGTCTTCGGAATCTTTCTCGCTGGCTTTAGTTCCATCATTACCGGCATGAATTTTATCGTGACCATCCACAAAATGCGCGCGCCGGGAATGACCTGGTTTCGGTTGCCCTTGTTTATTTGGTCGTTATTTGCAACGAGCATCATTCTTGTTTTGGCGACGCCTGTGCTGGCAATCACGCTCCTGCTCATTGGCATCGAAAGGATCTGGGGCATTGGGATCTTTGACCCCGGTATCGGCGGCGACCCGGTGTTGTTTCAGCATCTCTTCTGGTTCTATTCGCATCCGGCGGTATATATCATGATTTTGCCCGGCATGGGCGTGGTTAGCGAGCTCATCACCTGCTTTTCGCGAAAAAAAGTTTTCGGATATCATTTCATCGCCTTCTCCAGCGTCGCCATCGCCATTCTTGGCTTTTTGGTTTGGGGCCATCACATGTTTGTTAGCGGCCAATCCATTTACGCCGGGATGGTCTTTTCCATCCTGAGTTTCCTGGTTGCCGTGCCATCGGCGATCAAAGTTTTTAATTGGACGATGACGCTCTACCGCGGGTCGATCCATTTCACGACCCCGATGCTCTACGCCCTGGGGTTCATTGGTCTGTTTACCATTGGCGGCCTGACCGGTTTGTTTCTGGCGACGCTGGCCGTGGATGTGCAGGTTCATGGCACTTACTTCGTCGTAGCGCATTTCCACTACATCATGGTGGGCGGAATGGTGACCGCGTTCATGGGTGGACTGCACTATTGGTGGCCAAAAATGACCGGGCGCATGTATCCCGAACGGCTCGGTCAACTCGCCGCGCTAACGATGTTCCTGGGCTTTAACCTCACGTTTTTTCCGCAGTTCATTTTGGGTTATCTCGGCATGCCCCGTCGCGTCCACGAGTATGCGCCGGAATTTCAAGTCTACAACGTGCTGTCCACCGCCGGCGCGAGTATTCTCGGCGCAGCCTACCTGTTGCCATTTATCTATTTAATTTGGTCGCTGCGCTACGGGAAAAAAGCCGGCGATAATCCCTGGCGAGCGACCGGCCTGGAATGGACATCTACCTCCCCTCCTCCGAAACATAATTTTTACGCGGTTCCAATCGTGGCGCACGACCCCTACGAATACGGTCCACTGGATGACTTCGGCGAACCCCAAACCGCCCGGGACAAAACCATGCAGGACGCCCCGCTAACACCACATTGAAAATCCCTATGCCCGAACAAACGCCCACGATCGAGCAACAGTTCGAAGACCTGCCGCAGCAATATGAATCTGCTCATTTGGGCATGTGGACGTTTCTGGCGACTGAGGTTCTATTTTTCGGCGGATTCTTTATTTCATACGCGATGTATCGGCATTTTTATGAACACGATTTTATCGTGGGCGTTAAACATACGCTGATCCTGTTCGGCACAATTAATTCGGTCCTGCTGCTAACCAGCGGATTGACGATGGCGCTCGCCGTCCAGGCGGCCATTGAAAACCGAATAAACGTGATCGTCCCGCTTCTCCTGGTCACGATTTTCCTCGGCCTCGGATTCCTGGCCTGCAAAGGACTCGAATACCGCGCGGATATCGACGACAAGGTCGTACCCGGGCCAATGTTCGATCCAGCCTTGCCTTTGCATACTCAAATATTCTTTTGGCTTTATTGGGGCATGACCGGGCTGCACGCAGTCCACATGATTGTAGGCATCGGCCTGCTCTCAATCATCACCGCGATGACTGCGAGAGGCAAATTTTCGGCGCAGTACTACACGCCCCTTGAACTGGTCGGCCTTTACTGGGCCTTCGTCGACATCGTCTGGATTTTTCTATACCCGCTGCTCTACCTGATCGGGAGGCATTCATGAAAAGAAAATTGGCGCCGAAATACCAGTTTATTGGGATCTGGCTGGCGCTCATCATCGTGCTATTTGTCATGTTTGGGCTGGCGCACTTCAATTTCGCGGCAGTGGGCACGGCCGTCATTCTAGTGCTGGCGTTTGTTCAAATGATGTTGGTGCTGTCCTTTTTCATGCGTCTGCGAACCAGCCCCAAAGTAATAAGACTCGTCGCCTGCGTGGGCTTTTGCTGGCTCCTGATTATGTTTGTTTTGGCATTCAGCGACTATCTAACGCGCCAATGGCACTGACACATTCCATAAATAAGTCCGACCTGCCTTATGAAAAAAAAGTTCAAATTCATTTACGACAACATCTATAGCGTGGTGACGGTTTGGATGGATGCAAACGCTTCGGCCATGGGCGCCGCCGTGGCCTTTTACACCATCTTTGCGATTGCGCCATTATTTATCCTCGTGCTGGCGCTGGCCGGCTTGATGTTCGGACGCGAAGCCGCGCAACATGAATTATTCGGAGAAATTCAAAACCTGATTGGGAAAAGCGGCGCGCAATCCGTCCAATCCATCCTTGCCGCCGCCGACCAGCCCAAGGCGAACCTCATTGCGACGATCATCGGCTTTATTACATTGTTCATCGGCGCCAGCAGCGTATTTATGCAATTGCAACAAGCCCTCAACGCTATTTGGAACGTGCGAATCAAGGCCGGCGGCCTCCGCGGTTTTCTGAAGTACCGGATCGTCTCATTCGTGGCGCTCTTGGGAATTGGATTTCTGCTCCTGGTATCTCTCATCATTAGCGCCGGACTCGACGCCATCGATAAATGGATCGGCGGCATAGTCCCGGCGCACATTTTTATCTGGCATCTGATCGATTTCCTGGCGTCGATGGGCATCATTACCCTTTTGTTCGCCATGATCTTTAAAATGTTGCCCGACGTGAGAATCGCCTGGCATGACGTCTGGATAGGGTCCTTGATTACGGCGTTGTTGTTCACCATCGGTAAGTTCCTGCTCGGAGCGTACCTCGGACGCAGCAGCCTTAGTTCAGCGTATGGCGCGGTCGGCTCCTTTGTCGTCGTTCTGCTTTGGGTGTACTACTCCGCGCAAATTCTTCTGCTCGGCGCGGCATTCGTCCGCGTCTACGCGGACCGCTACGGCTCCTGCAGCCGCCCCGGCGCCGATGCCGAGTTCGTGGAAAAAAAATCGCCGCGTTAACTTTACCTTGCTATCCGAGCGCGGGCCACGCTGCCACTATTACTAACGCAGCGTTGATGGTTCGATATTCCAGCCGTCCAAACCAATTTCAGGCTTCTGTTCGGTAGACCTGAACTCGATTTTGAAATTGCGCGATTCGCCCGGGAGCAGACAATAGTAATTGTCGTCGTAATACGCCGGCAAAATGCGCGCACCGCTTTTGCGGTCGCGCAGGGTCAGGCGGACCTGGATAGCCGGGGTCTTGGCGCCGTTTGTAATGCGGCCTTCAATGACCGGTCCGTTGGCTGAATGTTTCAAATGCCATTTGCCTTTGACGGCAACCTGCGGAAGCGCGTTGAGCTGCTGCAATTGGTGTTCGTCGCGGGCGTGCCAATAAAAATTGCGCGACAATAGTTTCCCGGCATGATCGCGCAACTCCAGGTTCACGAAATGCGCGCCATTGGCGGGAAAATCGAGCGTAAAAGCATCGGTACAGTCGCCGCCGTTAG
>DASYZW010000287.1:0-2460 GCA_035945915.1 Verrucomicrobiia bacterium
AGGTGGTAAATTCTTTGTAACAAGCCCGAACAATAAAACGTGAGAAACGGCGCAACTATGCAACGCTCAGGCCCGGCCCGAAGTGGCTTTACCCTCATCGAACTTCTCGTCGTCATCGCCATTATTGCCATTCTTGCGGCAATCCTGATGCCGGTTTTAAATTCCGCCAAAGAATCTGCCACGCGGGTTTCCTGCGGCAATAATATGAAACAGATTGGCGTTGGCTGCAGCGTTTACAGCAATGACAACGGCGACTATTTTCCGATTATCAACTTGCCTGGAAGTACGGAAAGTTTTTATCAAACGAGCATGGCATGCCGCATGACAGGAATACCCAGTTCGCAAATTAATGTCGGGCCTTTTGGGCTCGGTCAACTATATTTTTCCGGGATCATAAACAACCCGCAGGTTTTTTATTGTTCGAGTGTTTTAACGTCACCCAACTTTCTAATTTATACATATTCCTACTATAGTGCCCCAACCTATCCCTGGCCCTCTATGACGCCGGCAGCGCAAACCTATGGCGATGGCAATGCCTTTGTCCGTTGCGGCTATAATTATTATCCTCAATCCAAAACGACTCAGCCAGTTTCAACAAGCGCCGGCACTCTCAACCTTCCTGCGCTGACCTTTGAAACCGTCACGTTTAATCCTCCAAGCCCTCCGGGCGGCACCAGCCCGAACACGACAACAGAACCGGCTCCGCTGAAAATCACACAAATTAATCAGAACCTTGCAATGGGAGTCGATTCATTGAAGGATTGGTCCTTAATAAACCACCAAATGCACGGGAACCCATACGGATTAAATGCCGTTTTTCCGGATGGTCATGTCCGCTTCGAAACCGTGACTGGCAACAACAGGAAAACATCTTATGCGCCCTTTGACAGGTACGATTTATGGGACCCGACAATTTCAGGGGGGCCGGGTCAGTCCAAATACTCGGATTCCACCCCGGCGGCCCGCATTATAATGAACGGATTCGCGAATTGATTTCATGCTGAAGCTGAGCGTGTTCACATTATCCAGGCACTATCATCAACTGTAACTGCAATCTTAACAGAAATATCACCATGAAAAAGAACCTTCCTTTCGGGCTCTTATTTGCATTATTTGCTCTCGGTGCGCCAATGCTGTGCTACGGTCAAATTACCCCGACCAATTTCTTTGGCGATACTTTCACGGGGGGCAGCACAATTAACTCCGCGACGCCGGCGCCGCCAGGCACCAACTTTACCAGTTATGAGGAAATTTCCGGAAAAACCTGGAATCCGGCGCCTAGTGTTAATCCCAACGACCTTCGCTTTGGAATCGCCGCCACTTCGAGCGGTAGCGCCGAAATTCAGGCGTTGTTCTCGACGAACGGGGT
Source organism: Verrucomicrobiia bacterium (assembly GCA_035945915.1). Lineage (GTDB taxonomy): Bacteria > Verrucomicrobiota > Verrucomicrobiia > Limisphaerales > UBA11358 > UBA11358. The sequence goes on from DASYZW010000287.1 coordinate 1,370, forward strand.
AAATCTGGTCGCACCCGGCACCGACTACATTCAATTGACGATCGTATTTACCAATACGTCAGGCGGACTTCTGACGGCTGGTCAGGGATTTCTCGGGTTTGGATTGTATAATAGCGGCAATGCCTTGGATTACCCGGTCCCAGGCGGCTTGAATGGCACGGCATCCACGTCGTCAAGCACAAGCGCGACGGGCAACGCCGCGAATTGGCAGGGATATTTTGCCCAACTCGCCTACAGCGGTTCCAGCTCCGCGATCCTGACGCGCCCGGCCCAAAACGGCGCGGCCAACAACGATCAGGATCTTTTGACCACCTCCAGCACGACCTACAGCTTTTCCCATCCAACGGGGTCGGATGTGGGTTCAACAGTTTCTTCTACTTTGATTCTCGGCACGAATGTTCCTTATACCGAAGTCCTGACGATCGCGTTGAATGCCCAGAACAGCGAAACGATCACGAATAGCCTGTACGCCGGTACGAGTGCCACGGGCGCCCCATTGATGCAGTTCGGCGGCGTCGCGACAAATTCAACCCTGATTACCCAGGGGTTTAACGCGTTGGCGATGGGCTGGTATCAAAAGAACAATACGCATCCAAATCTCGTCGATATTTCGTCGATCACGGTTTCGGGCTATGCGACGCCGGTTACGGCTCCTCCGGCAATCACATCCGAGCCGGTCACGACGTACGTTGCTACCAATGGTTCCTGCGCGTTTTTTGTGAGCGCCAACGGTTTTAATGTTACCTATCAGTGGCAGCGTAATGGCACCAATCTCTTAAACGGAGGCAACATCTCCGGCGCGAACAGCGATACTCTTATTATCTCTCCGGCCACGGTCGCTGACGCGCTTCCCCAGGCCAACGGATATTCAGTCGTTGTCACCGGCGCGGGAAATTTCAGCACTAATTCAGTTACCAACGCGCTGGTTCTCATAACGGCCACAAACCTGGTATGGACCGATTCGAATCCCGACAACGGTTGGGATGTTAATGACCCGGTCTATGGTCTTAATTGGCAGGACACCAATGGAAATTCTTCCGTATTCAATTTTGGCGATCCCGTTACATTTAATGATGTTGGGGCCGGTGGAT
>DASYZW010000288.1:0-12569 GCA_035945915.1 Verrucomicrobiia bacterium
GAAACGCTTCGGTAAGCAGAATTTCTTCCGGCAGATGTTCCGGGTCGAATGGACTCAATTGATGCAATTCCGCGATTATCTCCGGGGTAATTTGTTGCGGCTCCCAATACTTCGGTCCGCCGTGAACGACGCGATGTCCCACAGCCGCCAATTCACCGTGTTCAATTCGTTCCTGGACCCAGTCCATCAGCGTATTTACCGCCGCATCATGGTCGGGCACGGCGATTGGCCGCGAGAAATTGTCTGCCGCCGCTTCGCCCTTCACCATGAACCGGCCCTGGGGAAGACCAATTCCCTCAAGTCTTCCGGCCAATACCCGGCGCAAGGGTTCCTCGTTCTCAAACAAAGCAAACTTGATGGACGACGAACCGCCATTGACCGTCATTACATGGGCATTTGAGTACATGGCCTTGAGCCTCTTTCATCTGGCTGCCAACAACACGGAAGTGCGCCAAACTTTGGCGGCTCCTTGATTACCTGCCCGATTATACCATCGTACGCCCGTTTTGGGAAGAAATCGCGGAAGACAATCCGAAATTGCTTGCCGGCAGTCTCGAACTCCAGCTTCAACCTTACAAATTTGTAATTCGGCAGAAAGTCCCTCGTCATGTTCGGCTGGCTCTAATCTTGTGAAACGTGAAAACGTAAAAACGCGAACATCAACCAAACAAAACAACAATATGAATACCATCATGAACTCATTTCCAATCCGCCTCGCCGCCTACGGCCTGACGGGCGCGATCGTGGCCGCCGGTGCGGCCTATGGATTGGCCCAGTCATCGCAAATCATCGGCAAAACCGGCAACCTGACAATCCCCCTCCAGGAAAGCCAGGTGCCACGGGACGGCTTGCCGCGCGGCAGCTACGCGCCCATCGTCGATAAAGTTTCACCCGCCGTGGTCAAGATCGAGACGACAGCCACCATCAAGGAAGCTGGGATGCAAAACTTTCCTGGATTCAATGATCCATTCTGGCGCCAGTTTTTCGGTGGTCAGTTCGGCCAGGCATTTCCACAGCAGGGCCCCCGGGAGCAGGTGGAACACGGCCTCGGTTCGGGCGTCATTGTCAGCAGCGATGGCTATATTCTAACCAATAATCACGTCGTGGACGGCGCCAAAGAAGTCAAAGTCACCCTGCCGGACGGGCGCGAATTCACGGCCAAAGTCGTCGGGCGTGATCCCAAGACCGACGTCGCCGTCGTCAAAATCGACGCGAAAAACCTGCCCACAATTCCCATGGCGGACAGTCAAAACGTCAAGGTTGGCGATGTCGTGCTGGCGGTTGGCAATCCCTTTGGTGTCGGTGAGACGGTGACCGAAGGCATTGTCAGCGCCAAGAATCGCGGCGGCATGGGCATTGAACATTACGAAGACTTCATCCAGACCGACGCGCCCATTAACCCCGGCAATTCCGGCGGCGCATTGGTGGACATTGACGGCCGGCTTGTTGGCGTCAACACGGCCATTATGAGCCGTTCGGGCGGCAGCCAGGGCGTCGGCTTTGCGATTCCCTCGGACCTGGCGCGAAACGTCATGGAAAGCCTCATCAAATACGGCCATGTAACGCGCGGCTACCTGGGTGTTATGATCCAGGACGTCACGCCCGCGCTCGCCTCTGAGTTCAATCTCAAAAATGATCATGGCGCGCTCATCGGTGAAGTCGAACCGAACGGACCGGCTGACAAAGCTGGGCTTAAAGACGGCGACGTCATCGTCACGTACAATGGCGAGCCGATTACGGACCGCAACCAATTGCAATTGGATGTTGCGAGCACCAAACCCGGCTCAAAAGTGCCAGTCCAAATTGTCCGCAACGGCGACGAAAAAACCGTGGATATCACCATCAAGCCGTTGCCTGGAACGGAACAACTGGCTGACGCTAATTCGCAGGACAGCAACGACACAGGGACGCTCAATGGAGTGACCGTGGATAACCTGAATCCCCAGGCCCGCGCGCAATTTAACATTCCAGCCGACGTGAATGGAGCGCTGATTACGCAAGTGGATCCCACATCGGCCTCCGCGCAAGCCGGACTTCAGCCCGGCGACGTCATCGAATCCATCAACCGGCAACCGGTGACCAATGCGGACGACGCCGTCCAGTTGACTCAACATCCCAAGAGCAAACAAACGCTCGTCCGCGTTTGGGCCAACGGCGGCAGCCAATATGTGGTGGTGGACGAGAGCGAAAACGTTGGCTGATTTGTTTGGTGTGATGCAACCCTCCCGCATTGGATTCTCCAATGCGGGAGGCCTTTTTTTCTGCGCTATTGAATGATCGGCCTATGCTCATTGATTTTTGCGGAAACGACGCCAATTCGACATTGTCACCCGCTTTCCCGCCCGTCATCATGCCTGAACACGTGCGCATCCTGGTTGTTGAAGATGATGAGAAGATCGCCTCGTTCGTCGTCAAAGGCCTGAAACAAAACGGCTATGCCGTGGACCACAGCCCTGACGGTGAAACGGCGCTCGCGCTCGCGACCACCGTGGCTTATGACGCCGCCGTGGTGGACCTGATGCTCCCCAAACTCGACGGCTTAAGCGTCATCGAACGGCTTCGGGCCCGCGGCAACCGCGCGCCGGTTCTCATCTTAAGCGCCAAAGCGACAGTGGATGACCGGGTAAAAGGCCTTCAGGCGGGCGGCGATGATTACCTGACCAAACCGTTCGCTTTTTCGGAATTGCTGGCCCGGGTCCAGGCGCTTATCCGCCGCGCGACCCAGGCCGCCGAACCAACACGGCTCAGCTTCGGCAATTTGTCGCTGGATTTGCTCACGCGCGAAGTGCGGCGCGGCGATGAATTGGTCGAACTGCAGCCGCGCGAATTCGCGCTGCTGGAATTCCTGATGCGCCACCCCGGTCGCGTGGTGACCAAGACCATGATTCTGGAACACATTTTTGATTTCAGTTTTGATCCCCAAACCAATGTCGTGGACGTGCACGTGCATCGCTTGCGCAATAAAGCCGATCCCGAAAAGCAAATGATCCAAACCCTTCGAGGAGTGGGCTATGTCCTTCGCGCCGCTTGATCTCGCGCGCCGAAGCATCGGCGTCCGCCTCGGTCTTTGGTACGCCGGCGTCTTCGCGATCACCACAATTGCCCTGCTCACGGTTGCCTGGTACCTCGTCGCCGCGGACGCCGGTCGCAAAGATCGCGAAGTGCTCCAGGCCATGCTGCAGGAATATGGCGCCGTCTATGAGAGCGGCGGCGTGCCGGCTTTGCGCTACGCCATGCAACAGGAACGCGGCGAAGCCAAAACCTTTTATGTCCGCCTGGTCAGCCCCTGGAACCAGGCGACCCTCCTCAACGTTCCCGAAGATTGGGTTGCGGTCCGCGATGTTCCCGGATTTTTTCCCGGTTCCCGGCAGCAGGTCGGCTTCATTCGCATTCCCAAAAATGCCGAGAGCGATTTCCTGATCGCCGGCATCAACCTGCCCGACAATTCAATGCTCCAGGTCGGACGCCGAACTGACAGCCGGGCGGCATTGCTGGACCCGTTGCGCCGGGATTTCATCGTTTTCGGCTCCGCAACCATCCTGATCGGTTTTCTCGCCGGCGCGTTTCTGGCCCATCGCGCGATGGGACCGATTCGCCAGGTCGTCGCGACCGCCCGGTCGATTATTCAAACCGGCCGGCTCGACGCCCGGGTGCCGGTCCGAGCGTCCAATGATGAATTGGATGAGATGGTCCTTCTATTTAATAGTCTCCTCGAAAAGAACGAGTCGTTGATCCGCGCCATGCGCGAATCCCTGGACAACGTGGCGCACGACCTGAGAACGCCTTTGACCCGGCTGCGCGGCACGGCGGAGCTGGCTCTCCAGCCCCAGGCGCCGCCCGCGGCGGCGCAGGAGGCGCTGGCCGACTGCGTGGAGGAATCCGAACGCGTGCTGAACATGCTCAACACGCTCCTGGATATCACCGAGGCCGAGGCCGGCATGATGAAATTGCAGCGCCAGCCCGTGGACCTGTGCGGAATGGTTCGCGAGGTAGTCGAACTTTACGAATACATCGCCGACGAACGAACGGTCGCTGTGCAAACCACATTACCGCCGGTTTGCGATGCGCTGGTGGATCGGAACCGCATGAGACAGGTATTTGCCAACCTTTTGGATAACGCGCTCAAATACACGCCGGCAAACGGCTCAGTTACGATTACCCTCCAGGACAGCCCGACGGAGGCGGTAGTGCAGTTCCGCGACACCGGTATCGGAATCCCGGCGGAAGAGCAGGGAAAAATCTGGGCGCGGCTTTATCGGGGCGACAAAAGCAGGTCCCAGCACGGCCTTGGCCTCGGGTTGAGTTTGGTGAAAGCAGTGGTCGAAATGCACCACGGAAAAATCACGGTCGTCAGTACCGTCGGCCACGGGTCCCTGTTCGAAGTCAGGTTGCCCAAAAAATAATCACTTCATCACCAGCGTCATAATCGAATGCGCCGGGCTCAGAGTGTCCGCCGCCCTCCCATGCATCCAAAGATGGAACGGCTCGGTTTTATCCGTCACATTCAAAACAACGACTGCGATGCTTCTGTCCGGATTGATAAACGCCGTCGTCGACAGGTTATCGGTCGAAGACGAGCTGATAATCCTTTTCGCGCCCGGGCGGATGTACTTGGAGAACTGGCCGATGTAATAGTACGAATTCATGAAATAGAGCGTTCCTGTTTTGGTATCGGCGTGAATGGGCGCGAAGCAGAAATTCCCCACATGATTGGGGCCGCCATTTGTGTCCAGGAGAACGTTCCAATCGGTCCAGCCTTCGGCGCCGTTATTGAAGTCATGGACCATCGAAACCGCATAAGTTTCGCCCCAGTGCCAATCGCCCAGCAACGCCCCGTCGAAATTCGACACGCAGCCCTCGGTAAACAGGAGATGGGTTTTGGGAAAGGCGTCCTTTACCCATTGGACGTTTTCGAAATGGTCGCCCACATACCAGTGAAAACCCACCCCCCAGACATATTTGGCCGCTGCCGGGTCTTCTAAAATCGTCGAGCCGTACTCATACATAAAACTCCGGTTATGGTCCCAGACGATTATTTTCGTCTTTTTCAGGCCGTGCCTTCGCAATTCCGGCCCCAGGTCATTTTTCACAAAATCCCGTTCCTGCGCGGCGGTGAAGTTGCACGATTCCCACGTTTGGACCGCCATGGGCTCGTTTTGCACGGTCACGCCCCAAATCGGTATGCCTTGTTTTGCGTAAGCGCGAATGAATTTGCAGAAATAGCGCGCCCAGCAATCGTAGTATTGGGTCTCCAATTCGCCGCCGTGGAGCATGTCGTGATTACTCTTCATCCATGCCGGCGGGCTCCAGGGACTCGCGAACAATGTGAAATTGCCGGCGCCCGCCGTGGCCAAAGCCGCTTTGATAAACGGCGCCCGGTAGCGCAAGTCGTGGGAAATATCAAAGCTGTCCAGATTCGTGTCGCCGTCTTTCACGTAGGTATAACTCTCGCTTGAGAAATCGCAGCTATGAATCGACGTGCGTCCCAGGGTATAGCCGATGCCGTTTTTGGGGTCAAAATATGCCGTCAGATCTGCCGCTGCCTGTCCGCTGGCAGTTTATAAAATGTTTCCGCCGAGGCATCAGTCAGCGCGCCGCCGATGCCGATCATCGTCTGGAATGTCTTTGCCGGGTCCACAAAAATATAATTCTGTTTTTCGGTGATCGCGGGGCTGTTCACGAGGGATTCTTCGCCCGCATCCGCCAATCGCTGCCCCGTATCGCGAGCTGTGACAACGACCTCTACCCGGGAATAATCACTGGCGGCACAGGCTAAGGATGCCGGGAAAAGTGTCAGAAATGCCGCAATCGCTAATTTGGGTATCATTTGAGTCTTCTGACAAGCATTCGGCAAACCCGAGCTCTTTGTCAAGATTCGACAACCCCCCAAAGGGATGGGGGCCGCTCGGGTGGGGATGGCGCTCTTCGCACGTCCTATGCGAGATCCCGGTTTTCAGCGCTTCAATGGGCCATTGCTCCTCAGACAATGAATCAAATACGGCAGCAACTGTTTTTTTCGCGATACCACTTCGCGCAATTCGTAGATTCCCTGCTCCAATAGCGGGTAGCCGATGCGCTGGATAAAATCGCTGTCACCCACGACCACCAGCAGGGAACTCTGCGTCGAAACATCGGTCACGAGTAAAGCGGAGAAAAAATATTTAGCTCGCTCACGGTGCGCATCGAGGGCCTGGACCAACTCGCCCTTGCGTTTCCAGAATTGCTCAAACCCGAGTTCTTCCACCTGGGCGATGCTGAATTTCGCGCCTTCTTCGAGATATTCCTTGCAATCGGTCGTGATCGCCTGCGGCGCGGGCTTGAGCGTCAGCAACGAACTCGTCGCGAAGAATTTCTCCGCAAACGCGCGCGCGTTGGTCTCGGAAATCTGCTCCAGCCGTTTCAAAATCTCCCCGTCGCGCGGCGTTGCCGTGGGGGACGTGAGATTCAATGTATCGGAAACGATGCCGGCCAGAAGCAGCCCGGCGATCGGCCGCGGCATGGGGACGCCGTATTGAAAAAAACAATCGGCCACGATCGTGCTGGTCGAGCCGACCGGCTCGTTCCGGAATAAAATCGGATGCGCCGTCGTCAGGGCGCCGATGCGGTGATGGTCAATGATTTCAACAATCTCCACTTCATCCGCTCCCTGCACCGCCTGGGAAAGTTCGTTGTGGTCCACGAGGATCAATTTCCTCTCAACGCACTTGAGGAAATCGGTTTTCGATAAAATCCCCGCCACCCGGTTGTCCCCGTCCAGGACGGGAAATATCTGATGTCCGGAGGCTCTCGCTTCCTCGCAGGCGGCGGAGAGCGGCGCGTGTTCGGCAAACGAGATAAATTCCTCGTTCAGCACGTTCCTCACCGCCACGGCCGCGCGGCAGAGAGTCGAAGTGGTCGCCGTGTCCTGCGGCGAGGAAATAATGCTGACGTGCTTGCGGATGGCGTGTTCCAAAACATCGGGCTCGATTTCAAGTCCCCCGGTGACAATGATCACGCGCACCCCTTCGCGGATGGCGGCGTATTGGATGTCCTGGCGATCACCGACGATGACAATCACCTTTTCGCGCGCAAAAGTTTTCAGGCGGCGCGCGAACGATTCGACGCTCATGGCGCCGATCAACATGATCAATTCCTCCTCGCGATCCGGTTCAAAGGATGCCACCAGGTTGCCCGGCAAAATCCGCGCCAGATTTGTCAGGGACAACAAGACGCGCCGCGAATCCATGAGCCGGTTCGCCACGGGAAAGAGAAATTTGGTGAGCTTGAACAGCGACAGCAATCCGCGGCACCGCTTCTCCTCATCGAGTACCGGCAGAATGCGAATGTTCCGCTCGTCCATCAGATGAAGCGCGTCCGCGGCCACCGAGTCGGGCGTCACGCTCAGGACGTGCCGCTGCATGACGTCGGAAACCTTGGGCGAAACATCCGCGACAAATCGGGGCGCCGGCACGCCAAACGTGTTCAGGACGAAATCGATCCGGTCATTGGTATCGCCGCAGCGCGCGGCCACGGCTTCAGCCATGCCGGTCCGCTGTTTAAATTCGGCATAACCGATGGCAGAACAGATGGCATCCGTGTCCGGGTTGCGATGTCCGATTACAAAAACTTCGCTCATGGCGAGAAACCAATAGTTTATAAAGCAAAAAGTTCAAGGGCGAGGTGATAATTTATTTTTGGCCCAACCCGGGCCGCGCCGAAGCAAATTACGGTTTTTGAGAAAATTTTCTTGCTGAATCAGCCACTTGCACTCACCGCTGCGCGCATCGCGTTGAGATGAAAATTCAGGGAGTCGAAAACGTAAAATATTGATATTAAACGTGTTATTGAGTCATATGCAGCGCTGTTGCATGCAAATTGGTCAGGGTGCCACATTCCACGTTATGGCCCACCTTGGCGCGGCAGTTTGCACCCCGGCACAACAACTCACCGTCGCCGCTTATGGCGTCCGCCACCCCGGCGCCGCGATGAACCGGCCCCCTGGAAAGGCCCGCGCTCGCGTCCCGGATTGAATTTTGATTTCGCGGAATCCGTGGATTTTGAAACGAGCCGAAAATCGACCTGCTTTTTGAATGTGTCCACTTTGGCAACCTGCACCTCCACCTTGTCCCCCAGGCGAATCATCCGGCGCGTGCGGCGGCCAATCAGATGGTTCCGTTCTTCCTCATATATATAAAAGTCATCCTCCATGGTGGACAAGGGGACGAGCCCGCTCATGGCCAGGCCGGGCACATCCACGAAGAAACCAAAGTTGCGCAAGTCCGTCACCAGCGCCGGATACCGCTCCGGTTCCCCGGACTCGAGCTGCGCTTTGAGGAAGGCGAACCGTTTGACGTCCTTGCTGTCGCGTTCGGCATCGGCCGAATTGCGTTCCGTGTCTGAAATATGCTCCGCAGTGGCTTTGAGCGACGCTGCCACCGGCGAGGAGGCACGGTGCTGAAACAGCGTGCGATGCACCACAAGGTCCGCATAACGGCGGATGGGTGAAGTGAAGTGCGTGTAGTTCTTTTTGGCCAATCCGTAATGGCCGAGGGGTTGCACGTCGTAGCGCGCCCGCATGAGCGATTTCAGCAAACCAATCTTCAGCGCCTGGCCGATCGGCAAAGTGCCCAGTTTTTGCAGGAGTTTTTGCACTTCCTCGCGCTTCTTGAGATTGCCGCAGGGCACGTGATGGCTCAGGACTTCCTCGCGATATTCGCGCAATCGCCGTTCGTCGGGTTCCTCATGGACGCGATAAATTGCAGGCACATTCTCACGCATCAGGCGTGTGGCCACGGCTTCGTTGGCCAGCAGCATGAATTCTTCAATCAACTGGTGCGATATGTCGTTCTCAACTTTTTCGATGCGCGTAATGCGGCCGTTCTCGTCGAGCCGGATTTTGCTCTCGGGAAAGTCCAGGTCGAGCGAGCCGGCCTTGAATCGCAGCCGCCGGATCCGCTGCGCGAGTTCATTGGCATCATGCAACATCCGTTCAATATTGCCCTCCGGGTTGCGCTGCAAAATCTCGAGCACTTCACGATAGGCGAAGCGCCGCTCTGAATGGATGACCGCCGGATAAAATTTTGTCTCCAGCACACGGCCATCGTGCGACACGATAAACTCAACGCATTTAGTCAGGCGATCCACGTCGGGCTTCAGCGAGCATAGTTCGTTGCTTAAGGCTTCCGGCAACATCGGGATGACGCGATCCACCAGGTAAGTCGAGTTGCCGCGTTTTCGGGCCTCTTCGTCCAGCGCCGTGCCCGGTTTCACGTAATGCGACACATCGGCAATGTGTACCCACAACTTCCATTGCCCGGCTGAAATGCGTCGCAGGCAAATCGCGTCGTCAAAATCCTTCGCGTCGTCAGGATCGATCGTCACGACCGGATGACTCCGGCAATCCTCGCGTCCCTCAAGTTCGTGCGGCAATACTTCGTTCCCGAACGCTCGTGCCTCAGCCAGGACATGTTTCGGGAAATGGAGCGGCAGATCATACTCCCGCAGCACCGAAAGCATGTCCACGCCCTCTTCGTCCGGCGCGCCAAGGATTTCAATGATTTCGCCTTCGGGATTGGCATGGCGCGATTCCCATTCGCGCAACTCGACTACAACTTTATCGCCGATTCGCGGACGGCGGCCAACATCCCGCGGCTCGGGTACATACACGTCGTGCGGAATTCGCGGGTCATCCGGAATGACGTAGAGAAACCGGCTGCTCTTCTGCAGCGTGCCGACAACCTTCGTCCGGTGCCGTTCAAGCACGCGAATGACCGTGCCCGTGTTTTGCGATTCAGGGCGGTCCCGCCGGACCAGCACGCGATCCTGGTCGAGCGCCGTCAACGTGCCGCTTTCCGGAATGGCAATTTCCTGGATTCCCGCGCCGTCCGGTTGCAGAAATCCCTTGCCGGCGCGGTTAATCCGAATGCGCCCGGGGACAAGGTCCGCCTCGGCCGGAAGGATGTAACGGTTGCCCTTAATGCGGGCGATGCGCCCGGATTGTTCCAGGGCGCGAAGCACCCGTTGCAAATCCTGTTGGCGATTTCGCGGCAGTCCCAGTTGATCGAGCAGTTCCGGAACATTCGCCGGCAGGTAATCGCGACGTCCCAGATGCTCTAAGATTTTGTCTTCCATGGTTCATTGATTAAAAATGAAAAGGGGAAGGAACGAAAGGAGATTGATGAGCCGCGAATTCAGCGCGTTGACCGGTAGTTGACGCGAGCTTGCGATTATTCCTGGTTGCCAGCCCCGAATTCCTTCCAAATTTTCGCCGATTGGTCGAAGTCCTCATCCAAATGCAACTGATGTGGCAATCTGCCCGGTTGAACCGCGAACCACCGGGGAAAAACCGGAAAAATTAACCGCATAGATCACAAAGATCACAAATGGCAGAATTTGAAAAATGCAGTCTTAAACCACAGATGCACACGGATGCACACCGATTAATTAGAGCGAACCCGATGTCCAAGGCGGATCTGGAATGCAATCCAATTCGCAACCCTGTATCCGTGTTTACCCGTGTTTATCCGTGGTTAAAACCAGAACGGCCCGCAAAGGATGTTATATAAACTTAAAAGTTCAGTTCGTCAGGAAAAAGGCGTCGAGAACTGTAGCATCACCAATCGGGAAATTTTCGGAGCGACCGGGAAAAAATCCGGCGGAACTGTTTCTGTATAGGTGACTGTATTTCAATGTTTTACAAGGCGTTTATTTTGCCGTTTTTGAACGAATCGTGCATTTTGCATGCGACAGTTCGAGAAATGAGGCGCGCCAAATTTGTTCTAAATTTTTGATTCTGAGTTCTGTCAAGCAATCGTGAATTCTGGCTCCGTTGGCACTCATGGCACCCTTGGCACTAACCTGAGCCACAGATGAACACAGATGGCACAGATTTCTAGATCGCACGAACCCCGAAAGCTTTCGGGGCTCATGGCGCAAATTTCGCTCAGAACTGATTCTTCCAATTACCATATAGTCATAAAATGGAGGGACGTTCAACCGGATGATTTGACACTTTTTGACACCTTTTGGAACTCGTAACTCCCGATTTTTGAACACGAGAAAACAGAGTATTTAACCGCAGAGGCCGCAAAGATCACAAATGGTAAGAATGCGTTTTTGACCGCGGTTGGACACAAATCGACTGAACTCCCTCTCGGCGCTCCTGTTTCCCTCCTGGCAGTCCGCACGAACCCCGAAACCTTTCGGGGCTCATGGCACTGACCAGAGCCACAGATGGGCATAGATGCAAACGGGTGCAGACAGCACTCTGAGCAATCGTGTTAGAAAAGCGCAGTTTGCTTGATTCGGGTCTTAAAATCTAGGATTTGAGTTCGCAAAGACTTTTCTGCATCATCTCAAAGGCATATGCCAAATCCACCTAACATTTCTGGCATCAGGGATAACCACAGCCGTGGGGTTGTTGCGGACTTTCTAAAAGCCAAAATTCAGCCTGGCTCAAGTCTTTCGGTGGTCTCAGCCTACTTCACGATTTATGCGTACTCAGCCTTAAAGGAGAAACTCGACCAGATTGATCATTTGGATTTCCTGTTTGGCGAGCCGCGTTTCATCACATCTCTCGACCCTGAAAAAACGGAGAAGAAGACGTTCATCATTGACGGCGCAGGTCTGCATCTCGCGAATCAGCTTGAGCAAAAGCACGTTGCTCGAGAATGTGCCGAATGGATCCGTAATAAAGTGGATATTCGCTCTGTCCGTCACCATCAACTTCTTCACGGCAAGATGTATCACATCGCAAATGCTGGCGTGGAAGAAGCAATACTTGGCAGCTCCAATTTCACCGTGCGCGGCCTCGGTCTTGGCAATGGCATTAATAACATTGAATTAAATTTGGAAGTGGACAGCAACCGTGACCGACGCGACCTGAAAATCTGGTTTAATGAACTGTGGAATGATCCGACGCTGGTGGAGGATGTGAAGGGGGAAGTTCTGCAATACCTGGATCAGCTTTATCAAAATCACGCGCCCGAATTCATTTATTTCAAGACCCTTTTTCACGTATTTGAGAATTTTCTAGCAGACCAACAAAAAGGGGGCTTGCTGGACCAAAACATCAAAATCGTGGACACAGGCATTTGGCAGGCCCTTTTCGAATTCCAGCGTGACGGTGTCAAAGGCGCAATCAACAAAATCCTAAAACATAACGGCTGCATCCTCGCCGACAGTGTCGGACTGGGAAAAACGTTCGAGGCGCTAGCTGTCATCAAATACTTCGAGTTGAAAAACGAGCGTGTGCTTGTCCTTTGCCCGAAAAAGTTAAGCGAAAACTGGCTTGTCTATCGTAACAATGATGCTCTAAATCCCTTCATCAAAGACCGCTTTCGGTTTGACGTGCTTTCTCATACGGACTTAAGCCGCGAAAGCGGCACGGCCAACGGCATCAATCTGGAAACTTTTAATTGGGGGAATTTTGACCTCGTCGTCATTGATGAATCGCACAACTTCCGTAATAACACGCCCGGCAAACGCGACGACGAGGGCAATATTATTCGCAAAAGCCGCTACCAACGGCTCATGGACGACATTATCAAGACCGGGGTGAAAACCAAGGTGCTGTTGCTCTCGGCCACTCC
>DASYZW010000289.1:0-3402 GCA_035945915.1 Verrucomicrobiia bacterium
GATTTTGTTGGGAAATTGGCGAATTTGGTGGAAACCAGGACAACCTCACGCAAGGGGGCAAAGTCGCATAGGTTTTAGACAGGATCAACAGGATGTACGTGTGAATCGGGCCTTTTCTAGTGCGGCTTAATCCCGACAGAGTTCTTCGACGCGCCCTCGCGTCGAAGGGCACCCGGGGCGGGCGCGCTCCCCGTGCAGGTCAGGGCCGCAACCGCTGTCCGTTCTCTCATCCATCTGGATCGGCAAGACGTCGTTGCCTCGGATTTTTTTCATTCGCTAGTTCTTCGACGCGAGGGCGCGCTCCCCGTGCAGGACAGGGCCGAGACCGTTGTCCGTTCGCTCATCCACCAGGACCCGCAAGATGCTGTTGCCTCGGATTCTTTCATTCGCTGGTTCTTCGACGCGAGGGCGTGTCGAAGAGCACCCGGGCGGACAAGGCTGCGGAGGGCGGTGCGGGCCGCACATTTTGCCATTTTTCGCGTTTCTGTTATATTGATAACATAGTGGTGCCAAAGGAGCTAATGAGTCCGTTGCGGGTTTTGGCCGTCGAAGATTCTGAGCAGGCCGTCACGATTCTGCGGGTCGCGCTCGAATACGGCGGCTTTGAGCCGACGCTTAAACGCATCCAAAACCCCTCCGAACTCCGCGATATGCTGGCTGCAAGATCGTGGGACGTCGTAGTCTGTGATTCTTCGGTTCCACGGCTGAATGCCGTCTCGGCATTGGCGATTTTAAAGGAATCGGGCCGTAACATCCCGTTTTTCGTCGTTTCCGGCTTTATTTCGGAAAAGGACGCCGCGGCGGCCATCACGGCGGGCGCGCGCGCGTGCATCAGCAAAGATCGCCTTGTCGAACTGCCGCCGGCCATTAAACGGGCGCTCAGCAATCCAGAATCCGGCAGCTCCAGAACGGTCAATCCGACCGCCCCGGAACCGCCCCCGCCGTCCGCGCTTCAACCGGATTTCCGGTCGCTTTTTGAATCTGCGCCGGGATTATATCTCGTATTGACGCCCGACTTCAAAATCGTGGCCGTCAGCCACGCCTATTTGCGGGCCACCATGACGAAACGCGAGGACATTGTCGGGCGCGGAATCTTTGACGTTTTCCCGGATAACCCGGACGATACGGCCGCATCCGGGGTGAAGAATTTGCGCGGGTCGCTCGAACAGGTGCTGCGAACCCGGGCGCCGGACACGATGGCTGTGCAAAAGTATGATATTCGCCGGCCTGAATCCGAAGGCGGCGGATTTGTGGAACGCTTCTGGAGCCCGTTGAATTCCCCTGTCCTCGGCCCGGACGGCCAGGTCCGGCACATCATTCATCGGGTTGAAGATGTGACCGAGTTCATCCAATTAAAACAGCACGGCGCCGAGCAAGCGAAATTGAAGGAGCAACTCCATGAGCGCGCCCAACAGATGGAATCGGAGATCTTTCTACGCGCGCAGGAGGTGCAGCAAACCAACCAGAAACTGCGACACGCCAATGAGGAATTGGGCCGGCTTTTCGAAAAGACGAAAGAACTGGAACAACTCAAGAGCCAGTTTTTCGCGAATGTGAGCCATGAACTGCGCACGCCGCTCACGCTGATTATCGGCCCCACCGAAAAACTGCTTGCGGCGTCCGAATTTGACGAAACCAGCGTCCGATCCGCGCTGGAGATGATCCATCGCAATTCCCGGATGCTGCTCAAGCACGTCAATGACCTGCTCGACGTTTCCCGGCTGGAGGCGCGGAAAATGAGCGTGACGTACGCGGACACGGATTTGGCGAAGCTCGTCCGGATTATCGGGGGCCATTTCGAATCGCTGGCCGGCGAAAAACACCTGAAGTTTACGGTGGAAGCGCCGGGAACGTTGCCCGTCCAACTGGACCCGGAAAAGGTCCAGCGCATTTTGCTCAATCTCCTCTCGAACGCGTTTAAATTCACGCCCGACGGCGGGCGGGTGCGCTGCCGTTTAAAGGACGCCGCCGGGGATCGTGTCGCCCTGGAAGTCGCGGACAGCGGCCCGGGCATACCGCCCGACCTTCGTGAGGTCGTGTTCGAGCGCTTTCGCCAGCTCCAGGGAGGTTCCACCCGCCGCTTTGGCGGAACGGGCCTTGGCCTGGCCATTGCCCGCGATTTTGCCACATTACACGGCGGAAACATCTCGGTGACCGAGGCGCCCGAAGGCGGCGCGCTATTTACTGTCGACCTGCCGCGGAAGGCCCCGGCCGGCGCCGACCTTCAATCCCCCGGCCAGGAAGAAGTCCAATCAAATGAACTCGTCCGGCAGGAAATCGAGCCGCTCCGGCAACCCGTTCCCAGGGCCGTCGTTTCCGGCGTGGACACGAGGCCTCTCGTTATCGTGGCGGAGGACAACCAGGACATGGTCCGGTTTATCGCCGAAAATCTTTCGACCCATTACCGGGTTGAAACGGCGCATGACGGAAAAGAAGCATTGGCGAAAATCCTTGCCTTGCATCCGGACCTCATCCTGACGGATGTCATGATGCCTGAGATGAGCGGGTTCATGCTGGTCCAGGCGATTCGGACTCACCGTGAACTCGATACGACTCCCATCGTCCTGTTGACCGCAAAGGCCGATGACGACACCAGAATCCATTTGCTGCGCAATGGCGCACAGGATTACGTGATGAAACCGTTCGTTGTGGAGGAACTGCGCGCCCGAATCGGAAATCTCGTGGCCAATAAATGCGCCAATGACCAGGTCCGGGATTTGAATCGTGAACTGGGGACCGCGAACAAGGAACTCGAAGCGTTTTCCTATTCCGCGTCTCATGATTTGCGCGCCCCGTTGTTCGCAATCAATGCTTACGCGGCGAGCCTGGAACCTGAACTATCGGGGCGCGGAAGACAGATGCTGCACGAAATCAAAATGAGCGTCGCGCGGATGGACGAGCTGATTTCCGATCTGCTTCGGTTTTCCAAGTTAAGCCGCCAGCCACTCGAACGGCAGGTCGTATCCATTTCAGGGATCGTTCGGGAAGTTATCGCCGATTTGCAAAAGGACGATCCGAATCGCAACGTGGACGTTCGCGTGGGCAATCTTCCCGACTGCTACGGGGATTTGCGGCTCCTCCGGCAGGTATTCGTTAATCTTTTGTCCAATGCGTTTAAATTTACGCGGAACAAAGAGGCCGCCCGGATCGAGGTCAGGTGCCTTGAGCGCAACGGGGAAAATGTCTATTTCATTCGCGATAATGGGGCGGGATTCGATCCCCGATACGCGGATAGACTCTTCGGCGTTTTCCAGCGGCTGCATCGCGCCGACGAATTCGACGGCAACGGCGTGGGCCTGTCCATCGCCCAGCGCATTATCCAGCGTCACGGCGGCCGCATCTGGGCGGAAGCTGAAGTTGACAAAGGCGCGGTGTTTTATTTCACGCTGTCGTAAATGTGGA
>DASYZW010000290.1:0-2999 GCA_035945915.1 Verrucomicrobiia bacterium
TTCCCGGAATTGCTGGTAATGGGGACGGACTTGGCCGTGTTGATCCACCATTTCATCAAAAAAGCCGTCGCATCCGTAGCGTTCGAGCAACCGTTTTGCCGGTTGAGATTTGTTCTTGGTGGACATTTTGAGACAATCAATTTAAACCTCGCCAACGACAGGACTTTTTTCAATGCCTTGAAAATCCTCGGATTTTATGAAGCATCTGCCCTGTTTCTGATGTTGGCTGTATGGGTTTACATAAATTTCAGTTTCATTTAGCAATCATCTTGCCAGAACCAGAATTTTTCGATTTGCCCGCCTGTTTGCCGCCCGTGATTGTACTCCGACCCGGTAAATTGTCCATGCTCACGGCGGAGTCTTTTACGCGCCAACATGGGTGGAGGAATTCGACTGCAGTTGGACTTCGCGCGGGAGTTTCACCTGCGTGACAATCTCAATTTCCGGCGCATTGCCGCGCGGCAGATTTATGTCCTCCAGTAGAGCGTCTTCGTTTCTCCATTCAATGGGTGCTTTGTGTTGACGCAACGCAACTCGATCCGCATCCGGTCATCTTCGACAGTGGCGCGCACCCAGCCGCTGGGCTTTCCTTCCTCAAACACATATGCGGTTGGCGGCAAATTGATGAGATGGAGTCCGCTTTTGTCGAGTCGCAGGTGCCAATCGTGGGTATGGCCGTAGATGACCGCCTTGACGTGCCTGCGTGGACGAATCACTTTGAAAAAGGCTTCCGTGTCCCGTAACCCGCCGACTTTGCCAAGGAAGCCGGGATCATGATGCACCATGATCAGCGCGGGCTTTGCGTCATTGGCATCCAAAGCGCCCGCCAGCCAATCCAATTGTTCGGAGCCTAGCAGGCCGGGCGTCAGGCGCGTGCGTTCGAGGGAATCGAGCATGAACCAGTTGGCGCGCGGGGAGGGGAGCATGAACGCCTGCCGGTCGGCCAGCGGCCGCTTCGCGGTGCGTTCCGCCGTCAGGACGTCCCAAAAACGTTCGCGGTTATCGTGGTTGCCCAGCGTCAGGTGAATGGACATTCCATCCTCCCGCAACGGCGTCAATAGGTTGGTGAAATTTCCGTAATCGCCGGGTTCGCCATCGTCGAAGGCGCAATCCCCGATTACGAAAACTCCGGCGGGAAGGGTTGGTTGTGAAATTAAATCCCGCGTCACCACCTTGAAATGATCGGTCATATTGCATCCGTGCGCGAAATGGTCGGGATCGGCGGCGATGTGCGTGTCGGAGAGCAGCGCCCAGAAGTCGCCGTCCTTGACTTTGGAGGCGGCGACCATGCGTGGCGCCAGGGCCAGGCCTGCCGCGGCCGTTAAGGTCCGCGCTAGAAATTTTCGCCTGGTAATCGGCGGAAGATGAATCGGCATAATGACCTACTACACGCAAACCCTTCGTTGAACAAGTATGTTTTCGAAAGAGGATCGCAAAATTGCCCTGGCAGGGCGTGGGTGCCCGCTCGGGCGATAAGATCAGCCCAACCTCTCAACGCGCCTTGGCGCGGATGCGCTTTATTGCGGTTACTGCTCGATCAGCCGGTAGAATCGATAAGGCGCCACGGGTGTCGAATTATCCACGTTGGTATATGGGCTTGCCAACGGCATAAATGTTGTGATGACCGTCCAATTTGTCGCGTTGACGAGGTTGGTGACCGTTTGCAATTGATACGTCAAGCCGGGCACGACTTGTTCGTCCAATTCCGTATTGCCGTTGGTGCGGTGATGCACTCCGGTGATGCCGAAGGGTCCCGAACCGGGGCCTTCACCATTGAGCACCACAGTGACCGGTTGGGCGGATGCGGTAGTATTGGTGACACCAAGGAAGTACGAGTAACCCGGTTGCCACGGCCAAGTGAAGGGCGTTTGGAGGAACTCCGTCAATGTCGGGTTGGCGACGCCGCTCGAATACCAATTGTCGCCAGTCGTCAAAGTCGGGGGCGCGCCCTGCTCAAGGTATAGCCATACTCCACTGGCGTTTGTAGCGGAAAGGTTTAAACGCACGGCATTGCCCGGGACGTCGAACCGATAGCCCATCATGCCGTGCGATGGAATGATTGTCGTGGTGTAGCCGCCATAGAACGGAATGATATTGGTATATACGATGTATCCTCCATTGGTATTCCAGCTAATCGCAAAGGTGGAATCAACCACGGCGCGGAAACCGACGTAATACGTGTTGCCCGGGCGCAAAGGCGGGCACGTCAGGGTGTAAGTGCCGGGTGACGTGAAGTCCGGGTATGGACCTTCGTTTTTGTCATCATAGGACCAATCACGATAATCAGTCACGGTCGTTGCCTGTCCTGGCGGGACGCGATCACGGATATAGCCGACCACATTTCCAAGTTGGACGCTATAGGTGATATTCCAATTCAAAGGCGCGTTGGTGGGAATTTGCACCGCATAATATAAATAATCTCCGGCGACCATCTGCTGATTGGTTGTGCTCCCCCCGTTCAAAACCAGGTTGGTGATATACCCGGTATCCATGCGCAAGCGATATCGCACGTTGGAGCCGCCGGCGGCTTGAACCGCCAGGTACCATGTGCCATTGGTCAACGCCGCTTCATATCGTCCGTTGAACGGCACCCAGTTGCCATACTCACTGCCTCCGCTGGCGTTCAGCGACCGATCATAAACCGAACTGCCATAATCACCGTAAGTGTAATGGCTGAGAGTCGGTGGGCCGCCGGAGCGAATGTACAGATTGGGGTTGCCGCTGATTGCGTCAAGGCGGGTGCGCAGGATGCCCGTATTATTGGTCGGCACGACGATCGCATAGTAATCAAACTGACCCTTGGCAAGGTCGATGCCCTGGTCGCCCGGAAGCGAATCACCGTTGGTGTCCACTCCGGTATCGGCAAACAACGGACCGGCGGGCGGCAATCCGGTGGTGGTGACACTGCCGCCGACCGGCGGCATCGTCCACGCCGGACGCTTCAATCCCAAAGCGCTGCTGGTGAGAGTGTAGCTCGTGATGCCGGAACCCTTTACTTC
>DASYZW010000291.1:0-3659 GCA_035945915.1 Verrucomicrobiia bacterium
AATTGGGACTATCGCTTTACCTGGGTCCGCGATGCGTCATTCACATTGTATGCGCTCATGCGACTGGGCTACACGGAAGAGGCCCGCGGTTTTATTGCCTGGATTGCTGAACGTTGCAAGGAACTAAAACCGGGACGCCCGTTGCAAGTGATGTATGGAATCGACGGGCGGCATGATTTGCCCGAAGAAATCCTGAAAAACTTCGAGGGTTATAAGCAGTCAAAGCCGGTCCGACTTGGAAACAAAGCCTCCAAGCAACTCCAACTGGATATCTACGGCGAGCTCATGGATTCGGTTTACCTTTACGATCGTCACGGCGAACCCATTTCATACGATTTTTGGATGAACATCGTGACGCTGGTCGAATGGGTATGCAAAAATTGGAAGCGCTCTGACGATGGTATTTGGGAAGTTCGCGGCGGAGCCAAGCCGTTCCTCTATTCCCGCGCCATGTGCTGGCTGGCGATTGATCGAGCCATGAGAATCGCCCAGCAACGCTCTTATCCGGCTCCCCTGGTGCGCTGGCTGCAAACTCGAAACCAAATCTATACCAGCATTTACAAGGATTTCTGGAATCCCAAACTAAACGCTTTCGTGCAATATAAAGGCGCCGACACATTGGACGCTTCATGCCTGTTGTTGCCGATGGTGAAATTTATCAGTCCAAAGGACCCGCGATGGATGTCGACATTGGAAGCCATCAAGGCGCATCTCGTGGAAGACTCGCTTGTGTATCGGTATCTCCCGGGCAAGGCAGCCCCGGATGGCATGACCGGCAGTGAGGGGACGTTTTCAACCTGTTCATTTTGGTATGTCGAGTGCCTGGCTCGAGCCAATGATTTGAGGCAGGCGCGATTCATTTTTGAAAAGGCGCTCGGCTATGCCAATCACCTGGGCCTCTACGCCGAACAACTGGGGCCATGCGGCGAACATCTCGGGAACTTTCCACAGGCCCTGACTCATATCGCCCTCATCAGCGCCGGCTGGAATTTGAATGAGCGCCTTGACCGGGCTTGAAACGACGCTGCCCCGGATTCCGTTGCAATGACGCGAATACTGCAACCGCTGCAATTAGACCGAAAACGTCCTTGTTTTAGTCACCCTTTGATTTTTAGCGAGACACACGTATATTGAGGCAAAGGAGTGGTTACGTTACTGCAATGAAATTAAAACTGCCTACCATTCATTTAAAGCGATACAAGGAAATTGCCGCGCTGCTCTGGAAGTACGGACGGTCAGACCTTGTCCGCCAAATGGGTGTCGACGAATTATTGTCTCCGCGCGAAGAAGTCAAGCCCACCGGATTGGCGCCGGATGAATTGGCCAATGATCTGGAGGCGATGGGTCCGACCTTTATCAAGATCGGCCAATTGCTCTCCAGCCGTTCGGATCTCATCCCGGAAGTATATCTCAAATCGCTGGCGCGTCTGCAGGACAGCGTCAAGCCCTTTTCCTTTGAGGAGGTTGAACGGATTATTCTCCAGGAATTGGGCGTCAGGATTTCCAAGGCCTTTTCGAAGTTTAATCCCAAGCCCATTGCCGCCGCCTCCTTGGGCCAGGTCCATTTCGCGGCGCTTCGCGACGGCCGCCAGGTCATCGTCAAAATCCAGCGTCCGGAAATTCGCAAGCAAATTGCCGAAGACTTTGAGGTGCTCACCCAAATCGCCGAATTCCTTGATGCTCACACGGAATTCGGCCGGCGTTACCGTTTTCTTACCGGGTTAGAGGAGTTTCGCGTAACCATCCAGAAGGAGTTAAATTATGAGCGGGAAGCGCAAAACCTTCTCATGCTTGGCCGCAACTTGAAGGATTTTGAAAGGATTCAGGTTCCCCAGCCGGTCGAAGACTTCACCACGCGGTCCGTGCTGACCATGGACTTCGTGCAGGGCCGGAAAATCACGTCACTATCGCCCCTGGCCCGGCTCGACCTGAATGGCGCAGCGCTCGCCGATGAGTTGTTCAGGGCATATTTGAAACAAATCATGGTAGACGGCATGTTTCACGCCGACCCGCACCCGGGCAATGTCTTTCTGACCGATGACGGACATATCGCGCTGATTGATTTGGGCATGGTGGGACACGTTGCGCCAACACTCCAGGAAAACCTGCTGAAGCTTCTGATCGCCGTTAGCGAGGGCGACAATGAACAGGCCGCCGACATCATCGTCAGCATTAGCCGCACCGATGAAAATTTCAATGACGTCCAGTTCGGCCGTCGCATGGGACAAATCATCACGGCGGCCCAAAATCAAAGCCTGGAAAAGCTCAACGTGGGCAAATCGCTTTTGGACATGAGTAAAACGGCCATCGATAATGGCTTGTTCGTCCCGGGCGAATTGACGTTGTTGGGCAAGACGTTGCTGCAACTGGATGAAATCGGAAAAATCATTGACCCCAAATTTGATCCGTACTCCGCGGTACGCCAAAACCTTGCGTCTCTGCTGACCCAACGCCTGAAAAAGCACGCCAGCCAGGGAACGATCGTTAACTCATTGCTGGATTTCAAGAATCTGTTCACGCACCTGCCTGGACGGATTAATCGCATTCTGGACTCGGTGGCGGACTCCGAATTGGAAGTCAAAGTTAAGGCCGTGGATACCCAAATGCTTGTGGAAGGGTTCCAAAAAGTCGCCAACCGAATTACCGCCGGGGTCATTCTCGCCGCGTTGATCATGGGCGCGGCGCTAATGATGCGTATCCAGACCCAGTTTACAATTTTCGGTTACCCGGGACTGGCTATTTTGTGCTTCCTGGGCGCAGCGGGCGGGGGCGCCTGGCTGCTGTTTACGATCTTTTTCCAGGACGAAAAGATCAAAAAACGGAAGAAAATCTGAGAATTGCCTTTCCCGGGTTGTAACTTATACTGCTGATCTCCGTCTGAGATTCCTTGAGTTGATTAATATGAAAAAATCGTTGAAAAAAACATCAATGCTCGTCGCACTGACCGTGCCAATGCTGGCCGGATGCGTCGTTTATACCCGTCCGGCGCCTCCTCCGCCGCCGGCGGTGGATTACGACAATCCTCCGCCCGCGCAGTATGAGGTGCAACCGGCCGCCCCGGGTCCGCTGGATGTTTGGGTTTGGGTCCCAGGCCAATACGAATGGCGTGGCGGCGGTTGGGTTTGGGTTGGCGGCCGCTGGGTAGCCAGGCCACACCCCGGCGCTGTCTGGATTCGCGGCGGCTGGGTTTGGCGCGGCCATCATCGCGTCTGGATCCATGGGTACTGGCGGTAGGCCGGAAATTGGAAGATTGATTTGCTAAAGTGTAATAGCGGATCGGGAAACCGATCCGCTTTGTTATCTCAGGGGAAATTAACGGGGCCCGAACTCACTGGAAATATCAGCCTACCAATATTGATGCACCAAGGGCTTAATTTCCGCGTCATACAGGGCGCGAATTTTCTTCATGGTATCAGGCGCGATCGCAGGCAGGGCCGAGGCCGCGGCATTTTCAGCGACTTGTTCCGGGCGCTTGGCGCCGGGAATCGCGCATGTGATCGCTGGAAATTCGAGGATCCAGCGCAACGCCAATTGAGTCAACGTCGTATCCGGAGGAAGAAGTTTCTTCAATTCTTCGACTGCCTGCAGACCCACTTTGAAATCAACACCGCTGAACGTTTCACCGCGATCAAACGCTTCACCACGCCGGTTGAACGCCC
>DASYZW010000292.1:0-3765 GCA_035945915.1 Verrucomicrobiia bacterium
AGCTATGCTGGGGTGTTCGGCGTCACCTTGAAAACCTCGCACCGCAGCGGCGGCAAATTGTGAGTCCAAATAAGGATCCTCACCGAACCCTTCGGAAATACGGCCCCATCGCGGATCGCGCGACAAATCCACCATCGGAGAGAAAGTCCAATTAATTCCAATTTCCCGACATTCCATCGCGGAAGCCGCTTGGACTCGTTCAATCAATGACGGTTCCCAGGAGCACGACATCGCCAGTGGAATGGGAAACATCGTGCGACAACCATGTATGGCGTCGAATCCGAACATCAATGGAATGCCCAAACGGGATTCGTTCATCGCTATCTGTTGTAATTCCCGACCGGTTACCGCGTAATCGTCCGGGTTGCTGTAGGCCAGGAAAGCCCCCACCTTGCCATGGCGTGCCGCGTCCGCAGAATTTGTCGCCTGAATTAAACCCAAATGCAGTTGCCCCAGTTTCTCGACGAGCGTCATTCGCTGAAGCAGATCCGCAACACGCCTGTCAGTTGGCTGCGAAGGATCTTCGTAAACATCTTTGATACCGTTTTTGTCTAAATCCAGCCAGGTGCCATGATTGAGATGGTCAACATTGTCCGCCGCTACAATGCCCGGAAAAATCCCAATCAAGAAAAGCAATAATCTGACAGGCGGTTTCGTATTCATCGGGCGCGCAATGGCAACATACCGGAACAACCGTGAGCTCGGCATGAGCAAATTCGCGTTTTTTTTCTAAAAGATTCCGCCAATTCGTTGACATTGTGCGGGAAAAGTCCTAATCACTGGTTTATGCGCATAAAATCCCTTGTCCTCCTGGGAATCGCAGCCATTTCCTTCCCGCTTAGCGCGCAAAGTCCCCGGCCAGCCGCAGCCGATTTCGTCCGGGCGACCAACAACGACATCGTGGTTGAAGGACGCTATATTGCGATGCCTGACGGTGGTGTTCATCTGGGATTTCCCGGCGTGGCCTTGTATTGCCGCTATTCCGGCAGCGCGCTTACGATGCGGGTAAAGGGCGGTAGTGACGAAGTTTTTTTTGACGTTGTCGTGGATCACGGCAAGCCCACGCGCTTGCGAGTCGAACAGGGCGAACACGACTATTCCCTGCTTCGCGAAGCATCTCCGGCGGAGCATTTGATTAAAATCACGCGCCGCACTGAAAGCTGGCAGGGTACGTGCGAAGTGGTCGGATTTGACTTGGGACCGGACGGACGTTTGTTATCACCGCCCCAGTTGCCAGCGCGAAAATTGCTGTTTGTCGGTGATTCTATTACTTGCGGAGCGATGATTGACTACAATCCCCATGACCCGTTGAATGGCCATACGAAGCACGACGCCCAGTGGTCGAATGCTCGTCTGACATTCTGCAAAACCCTTGCCCACCGGCTTCACGCGCAGTGTCACCTGGTCAGTTACGGCGGGCGTGGGATGATCCGGGATTGGCAGGGGCTAGACACCGTCGCCAACGCGCCGCAATTTTATGAACTGGCGTTGCCGGACGATCCTTCCGCTTTGTGGGACCATAACCGCTACGTTCCAGACGCAGTCGTGATCTGCCTGGGTGGAAACGATTTCAATTCGGGGATTCCCGATGAAATGGTTTTTGTAAACGCTTATGTTCAATTCGTGGAAAAAGTTCGGCGTGACGCCCCGAACGCTTGGATTTTTCTTCTCAACTGTCCCATGTTCAAAGATAAACCCGGAAAGATGCCCAAACGCGCCGTGTTGCGGGCGTATCTGGAAGAGATTATTACAAAGCTGAATGACCCACACGTTGTATGGGCTCCTGTCGGCTATTCGGCGGGAAATCCAATTGATCATCATCCGACCGCTGCCGACCATGAAGCCATCGCAGGCAGGCTGGAACCGGTACTACGCAAGGCTCTGAATTGGTGATCCTGTAAATAGTTTTCCGAAACAAACGGGAGCATTGTCTATATGGAAGAGGACGCGTTACCAACCACGGATCTTTTTCCGATACCTCAAGGGCGTTTGCCCCAGTTCTTTATTGAAGACGTAAGCCAAATATTCCGGCGAGCCAAAACCCGATGCTTCGGCAACTTCCGGAATCGGCATGTCCGTTTCCACGAGCAACGCCTTGGCGCGCTCAAGGTGTACGCGCCGGATTTCCTCCGCGACGGTCCGATGGAGCGTCTGGGCAAACCGCCGTTCCAAAACGCGCCGGGAAATACCCGCGTGTCGTGCGACTTCGTTTACTTGAATCAGCTTCGCAGCATTCATGCGGATAAAACTAACCGCAGCTCCAAGTGCGCGGTCACGAATCGCAAGCGTCTCAGTGGATTGCCGCGTGACGATACCCAATGGAGGAATAATGACCGGCTCTTTCGGGACCGTGCGGCCACGCAGCAGCCGATCGAGCAATTCCGCTGCCTGGTAGCCAATTTGTTCGCCGGCGACGAGAATCGCGGAAATGGGTATATGTGAGACTTCGCACAACAGGTCGTCATCCGAACCGCTCAGAAGTGCGACCTCTTCCGGTACATGCAATCCGGCGCGTTCGCACGCGTAGATGATTTGCCGGCCGCTGTCAGCGTTCCAGGTCAGAATCCCGACCGGTTTGGGCAAATCCTTGAGCCACCTGGCTAGTTTTAAAATATCCAGGTTCCAATCCGGTTCGGCCCCCTTATGAACGCCCACGCCTTGAACGGCGCACTCGCAACCGGCATCTCTCACCTTGGTAACGAATGCATATTGGCTCTCGGCAACATACGACAACCCCAGCAGGCTGAAGTAGGCGAAGTTCCGGAAGCCCCGGTTGAGAAAATGCTGGACCGCGAGTTCGGCTGTTTTTTCCGTGTCGGTGGTGACCCGGAGAAAATCCACTCCCGGTAAATGGATGCCCGAAACATTAACCACCGGCAAATGATGGGCGCGAAGCTCCTTTGCCATCAGCGCGCTGCCGACACGCGCAATAATGCCGTCGCCCCGCCACCCCGGCGGCACCTTGATGTGTTCCTCCAGACCGCGCGCCTCAACAAATAGTTGCCAGAGGCCATGCTTGCGGGAATAATTGTTGATCCCGGTGACAACACGCCGCCCCCAATTTGTGGAAGTGTCCACCAGCACAGCGATCCTGGGTAAATTGGAACCTTGTTTTCGACGCTGGGCACCGGATTTCAGGGTCATAGGAATGACGGTCGCAATTTCTTAGAACTGGGACGCATTCCTTGCTATCAAAAAACGCCGCCCTGTGTAAACATAAATCAAGCTTCGTCAATGCCACCATAAGCGATTTGGCGGGCGAAGATGTTATGGACCAAAACCACCGCCGCTGGAGAGGGATCCGTCTTGGGAAAATCCCTGGCCTTCGGTGGTGGATCGTTGTGCTGATTTTCCTGGCGGCGGCGTTGAATTATGTGGATCGCCAGACCCTTTCCTGCCTGGCGCCCTCGATTCAGCATGACTTGCAGGTCAACGACCGCCAATACGCAAACATCCTCAACATTTTTCTCCTGGCCTACACGGTCTCTTATCTTGTGGCCGGCAAGCTTGCGGATCGCCTGGGGACGCGCGTCAGCTTTTTCATTTTTGTAGCCTGGTGGTCTGTGGCGGACATGTTTACGGCCCTCTCTCAGGGAGTTCGAAGCATGGGCGCATTCCGATTCCTCATCGGACTGGCCGAAGCCGGAATCTGGCCCACGGCATCCAAGGCGGTTTCCGAATGGTTTCCAGCCCGCGAGCGCGCTCTCGCGATCGGCTTTTACACGATGGGCGCCACCTTTGGCGCAACAGTTGCGCCCTATTTAG
>DASYZW010000293.1:0-1830 GCA_035945915.1 Verrucomicrobiia bacterium
AAATATCAGATGCGTTTCAGCACGCATGACCCGGCCAAGCTCGGCCAGAAATTTGTAAATGAGCCGGAACTTTGGATTCAAACCGAGAACATGGTGCGGGACGTCTTGAAAAATTCAGGGATTAATTTCGTGGAAGTCCCGAATGAGGCCGCGTTTTACGGTCCGAAGATTGACGTCCAGGTGTGGAGCGCCATCGGACGCGAATTTACCATTGCCACAAACCAGGTGGACTTTGCCGTGCCGAAGAAATTCGGCCTGATTTATCGCGATCGCGACAATTCCGAAAAAACGCCGTTGTGCATCCATCGCGCCCCGCTCGGGACGCACGAACGTTTTATTGGATTTTTAATCGAGCATTACGCCGGCAATTTTCCGCTGTGGCTCGCGCCGGAGCAGGTTCGGGTGATGACGATTGGCGATGACGAAAAGCTGGTAGCCTACGCGAAGCAAATCCTGAATGAACTCCGCGCTAATTTTGTCCGCGCCGAATCCGATTTTTCTTCTGACAAAATCAACGGCAAGATTCAGGAGGCGGAACGTGCGAAGGTCCATACGATGCTCGTGATTGGCGGGCGCGATATGGATGCCGGACATGTGAGCGTGCGTGTCCATGGCAAAGGAAATCTCGGGGCAAAGTCCCGCGCGGAAGTAATGGCGGATATTTTGAATGCAATAAAGATCCGGTCCGCGGCATGAGTTCGTTCGCCGCATTCCGGGAAACAGACCGGATGTATTTCCGCGAGTTTCGGAAAGCGGACAACTATGATGCCGACAGGCTGCATGGTTTGGATAGGCAGGAATGTTGCGCGGTGAAATACTCTGTCACCCGCGCCGATTATTTGAAGGCAATCCAACAACAGCGGCCTTGAACGAAAGACGATGCCGTCGAATGAATACCCAGAGCGACATTGGCGTTCGTCCGAAAGTCATTGGCATTGCGGGCCTGTACCTGGCGCTGGCGGCCCTTGCGTACTATCTCACCTTTTGCAATTTGGACGGGCGTCCATTCTGGGGTGATGAAGCGGAAACGGCGTTGCTGGCGCGGAACATCGTCAGGTTTGGTGTTCCCAGGGTGGACGACGGCATTAATCACATCTCATTGCACGGTGACGGATTTGATGCTCGTGGCGGGCTTTGGACGTGGTCCCCGTGGTTGCCGGATTATATCGCGGCCGGTTCATTTGCCGTTTTCGGCCAGACTGCGTGGGCCGGGCGCGCGCCGTTCGCATTCATTGGATGGTTGTCGGTTCCGGCATTGGCTTTTGTCACGTGGCGAATTTATCGCCGTCATCGCGTCGCATTGGCAGCCATGCTTTTATTGGGGACTTCGGAGGTGTTTTTACTGCACATCCGACAATGCCGTTATTATTCAATCACCGTATTAGCCGAGATTTTGCTGGTCTACGGTATATATAAAATTCTGGCCAGAAACAAAGGCGGTTCATGGTTCATTGCGGGCGCGTTGCTCGTTCAATTCTACTGCAACTATACCTGCGCTGTAGCCAATATTCCCATTCTCGTGGTGCTCGGGTTTAAGTTGTTCAATCAGGATCGACCCAATTTATTGCGGCTGCTATCAAGTTTCGGAATTTTTCTATTACTTACTGTACCGTGGCTTCTTTTCGCCGAAACGTGGCGGCAGGGAGTAGCGGAGGGACGTGATACGAGGATGCATCTCATTCAATTCTACGGATGGCAATTTCAATTTCATTTTCTCCCGTGGTGCTTTGTTTTGCTGCCTGCCGGAGGCTGGGCGGTCCGACGCTTTGGCGGGGGCAACGGCAATATCCCTCCGGTTTCAAAATTGCCTAACGCCTTGGATTCGGACGA
>DASYZW010000294.1:0-2988 GCA_035945915.1 Verrucomicrobiia bacterium
GGCGGTCAACCAATGAACCGTGAAAGTGGTTTGGCCGGACATGGCGATCGCTTCGAGCAATTGCCATTGGGTGACGCCGCAGGCGGCGAAATTGTTTCGGTAAAAATGCCAAGTATCCGGCGCGTTCGACAACGGCCGGAGGCTGACGGACAGTTTTCTTTTCAGGGCGCGACGAAGGTTGTCCCATTCACAATCATTGAACACCAGGCGACCCGGCACAGTCCTGGACTGCAATTTGATCGCGGTGGAGTTGTCTTTGGCTATGGCAATGGGCGGCAGAGGGTCTTCAGTCGTATGCAAGACCAGGAATGGCGGACGAAATTCGGCCTGGATGAATGTTTGGCGGTTCAGAGCGACAATCGCATCCGCAAGGGACGGATCAGGACCGGACAACTTCGCGCGCGCGCGCCGAAAAAAATAAAGTTCATCTGTCGCGCCGGGCATAAAGATCAGCGCTTTGACAACGTCATTGGATTGGAACGCGTTTAACATAAGCGGAATGCAATTCGTGCGATTCAATTCCGTGACATGACCGCCGAGGGACATGCGGCTTAACGCATCAAACCAGGGAGCGTCAGTCCGTCCTGAAACCGTATCGCAACGCGATTTCTGCGTCGCGAAACCTATCGCCAGGATGACCAGCAAAACGAATTTCATATCGATAACTGGACGACACGTTCCTGGATTTGATTGTTCCAGCGGTTAAAGTAACTGAACAAACGATAAAAGTTCTCCAAATCGTCCAGCAATGCGGCCCGATGATGCGGGTCATCGGACATCCACTGCGCGTCCAACGACTTGATTCCGGCGAGCAACTCGTCATGAAATCCGCCGAGCTTTTTTTGCAGCCCATGGAGCTGGTCAATCCATTGCTGTCCGCGCTCAAATAACTGCACCTGCAACAACGGAGACGCCGTATTCGCTTTTTCCGCCAAAAACCGGTCGACATCACGGCAAATCGTTGCGACCTGCGCGAACAAATCAGCGAGGGCCGGCGGAATTTGTTGCACGTCTCCAGGCTTCGACCCGCGCTCGAGTTCCAGCAAATGCAACAGGCGTGACTTGGGGAGAACGAGGCAATTATACGCGGCGTTCAGTTCGGCGAATTTTTTCGAGACGTCCTGTTTTTCAGATTCATTCGCCGAATGAATTTTATCCGGATGCACCGTGGCGGACAACGCGAGAAATTTTTGCTTGAGCAGGCCGGGATCGAGCCAGGGCCGGCGCGGTTCATTCAGAAGCAAAAAGTAATCCGTCACGCGCTGAAGCTTTCACCGCAGGAACAGGTCGTCGCGGCGTTTGGATTATTGACTTTGAAACCGCCGTCGAGGGAATCCAAAAAATCCAATTCACTGCCGGTGACGTAGAGAGCGCTTTTGGGGTCAACGACAACCCGAACCCCGGCGCTTTCCACCAGGATGTCACGATTGGCCGGGGAATCCTGCAAATCCATCTTGTACTGCAAACCGGAGCAACCGCCGCCGACGACAGCTACACGGAGAACGCCATTCGGCCGGCCCTGCCTGGTCAGGAGGGAAGAGACCTTTTGTCCGGCCGCCTCCGTGAGTTTGACGAGGCGTTCATCGCCGGTGCGAAAGGTTGGCTGAGACGGCTGCTGGCTGATGCGATTGGCGATCATTCCAACTTGAAAAATAGCGGCGCGCGGCCCGAGAGTCAATGGAGGCGATAAGCGGTCACCCGGCCTTCGATCGGCGAGAGCGCCATTAACCTCGCGAACTGTCGGCGAAAGCACGGTTGTTGTATCAGTTATGCTTAAAATAAATTTGAAAATATTACTTTATATTGTATGCTAGGCTTGTATGAAAAGGAGATTTTTACAGACGATGGGGTGGACTGCCGCCGCCACCGCCGCGATCATTGCGGTATGCGCGGGCTGTTCCACGATTGATAATTTACGCGGTGACAATCAATACGGCGCCGATAAACATATGGCGGACCAGGTCCGGGATGCCCTTAAAAAGGATCCACTTTACAAGTTCCCGGATGTGACCGTAAACGTGTATCGCGACCAGGTGCAATTAGCCGGGACTGTGAATTTGCAGGCGCAACGGCAGGCGGCTAAGAAGGACGCCATGGCAGTGCCGGGCGTCCTGAGTGTCCAGGATAATTTAATGGTGAATACCAATCCCCCGGTCACGCCCGAATAGCGCTCCCTTTAGCGAATTTTCTGGACGCCGAGGATTTCCTCGCGATGGTCCACGACCCGCTGGATGGTCGCTTCGCGGGCTTCGACGTGCCAATTCATATCGCGCATGAACCAGAAACCGTCCGGGGTGCGTTCGCGCTGAAACGAAAAGGTGAATTTCGAAACGGAGCCGGCGATTCCACCGAGGACGCTTACCTTTTGCTTCAAATGGATGTCCACCTTTTCCAAAGTGAGCTCCTTTTCATCAACCCAGGCCCTGCCCTCGATTGAATTAATGAACCGGTCCTTGATGTTTAGAATCGGCAGCGAGTCGCTGGCGGGCGCAAAATCGACGATCAAAGCGGGCCTTCCGTTAATCGTGTCGCGGCCCACGAGCGTCAATTTAAAGCGCTTGATGATGTCCGGGCTCATCAAATCTTCTTTCTTTCCAAGAGCGACGCCGTGAACATTGGGCGGCTCCGCCGTCTGCGCTTCTTTTCCGGGAGCGAGGACGGGCGGAACGCGGGGCGCGGGCGCGGGTGCGGATAAAACGAAGGCAGGCGCGGGGTTATTGGTGCTTTCTTTTTCGCGACGCTCTTTTAGTTTGCCGGCGCCATCAAAAAATTCGGTCACCTTCTCGCGGGTATAGAAGTAATGCTGGTTAAACTGGTGATATTCGGCGTTCTCGACTTCAGAAGTCTCGATCACACCCTGGAGCACGGATTGAAGGGGCGGCAACTGGCTCTGACTGGAAGTAGCTGCGCTTGCTTTTGAAATAAGCGCAGCTATGCCAAAAAACACCCCAAGTCGAAATGACGGAAAAAAACGCATCCAAATGTCCT
>DASYZW010000295.1:0-2151 GCA_035945915.1 Verrucomicrobiia bacterium
GACCCGGCGATCGCGCTTTATACACGCGAAGCCCCGCACGTCGTGTTCACCCCCGAGATGCGGGCGCTTTCGCAAAAAATCGGCGGCGGCGAGAAAAATCCGGCGGTGCTGGCGAAAAAGTTCTTCGATTGGGTTGGAGAAAACACTTTTTACAGTTACGCGATTGAGTATTCGACCATTCGCAATATCAGCGACTATTGCCGCTCCCGCGGTTACGGCGATTGCGGCCAGGAGGCGATGCTCTTTATCACCCTTTGCCGGCTCAACGGGATTCCGGCCCGCTGGCAATCCGGATGGCATACGTTTCCCGGGGTGATGTCCAATCACGATTGGTCCGAAATCTACCTGGCGCCCTACGGCTGGGTGCCGGTTGATCCGTACATGAGCGTGATGGCGGCGCATTACGCGACGGAGGTCACCCCGGCCGAGCGCCACGAGATCCGCGATTTTTATTTCGGCGGATTGGATCAATGGCGCCTGGCGGCCAACGACGACCATTCGCAGCCCCTTTCACCGCCCAAGAATTCGTTTCGTTCGGACGACGTCGATTTCCAACGCGGCGAATTGGAATCCGGCAACCAGAATATTTATTTCAACCATTTCAATTATTCGCTGGATGTGAAGGCGTTGCCGGCGCAGTGATTTCGGGAATTTTATCCGCTCATTTCGCGAATTGACGCGAAGAGCCGGAGAGTTGAGGACCGGGCCCGCAGAATCCAGCGGCGCAATGAGCGTAGCCGGACGTTGAATCGCGAGGCCGTAATGGTCCGTGATTCGAGCGTCAATCGGTTCGAGTCAGGGCGGCGCGCTGTCCCTACGGGTGGCCGGGGAACGGGACATCAGGCGGTTCCATTTTTCTTTTCAATCCCATGAATCAGGGCAAACTGGGGGAAATGCTCGTAGATGTGGAGCCTCAAACCGCGGCTGCGGCGCTTAAAAGGGCGAGCAGGTTGCGGCCGAACCTGGCGATCGTGCTGGGCAGCGGGTTTCAACCTGCGGTGGAAGGATTGCGCGTGGACGCGGAAATTCCCTACTCAAAAATACCCGGGTTTCCCGAACCGACCGTGAAGGGGCATGCCGGAAAATTGTTTTTTGGCGAATTGGGCGGCACCCCGGTGACCGTGCTGAGCGGGCGCGCGCACTATTATGAGGGCCACTCGATGGAACGAGTGACTTTTCCCATTCGCGCGCTGGCGGCATTTGGCATTCATGATTTGCTCCTGACGAACGCGGCGGGCGGCATCAAACCTTCGTTCCGGATTGGCGATTTCATGCTGACGACCGACCATATCAATTTCATGGGAACCACACCCCTGCGCGGAAAATCTCATTTTGTGGATTTGACCCAGGTCTATGACCCGCATTTGAGCGGGCTGGTTTCCGAGGCGGCGCGGCGCCTGAAAATGAAGCTGCGGCGCGGCGTTTACCTGGCGGTATGCGGACCGAATTACGAGACGCCGGCTGAAATTCGCGCCTTTGCCACAATGGGCGCCGATGCCGTGGGCATGAGCACCGTCCCGGAAGCGATTGTGGCCCGGCAATGGGGATTGAACGTGGCCGCCGTTTCCTGCATTACCAATGCCGCGGCCGGCCTGGGCAAAACGACGCTCTCGCATGCGGACGTTTTGGAAACGGCGGAAAGCGTCGGCAAGATCGGGGCGGAACTGTTGGAGACGTTCGCGCAATTGTACGGGCGGCGGCTTGAAAACTTTTCATGAAAGTGCGAGCCAAAGACCTGATTGCCGCGGCGGCCACGGCGCGCGCGGGCGCGGTGGCGCCGTATTCCGGGTTCCAGGTTGGCGCGGCATTACTTGGCAAATCCGGGGTCATCTTTGGCGGCGCCAATGTGGAGAGCGCCAGTTACGGGTTGACGTGTTGCGCCGAACGCGTGGCGCTGTTCAAGGCGCTCACCTCCGGGACCAGGAGTTTCACGGCGATCGCCGTGGTGGCGCGGGTCAAGGGCGGTCCAATGCCCTGCGGGGCCTGCCGCCAACTTCTGGCGGAATACGCGCGGGGAGCGAGAGTTTATCTCGCTGACAGCGATGATTTGGCCAAAATCCGCGCTTTTTCAATCGAGAAACTCCTGCCCTCGGCCTTTTTGGGCGGGGATTGGTAAATTTTCGAGCAAATCCACGCTGAAGCATGTCCATT
>DASYZW010000296.1:0-2723 GCA_035945915.1 Verrucomicrobiia bacterium
CGGCGCAAAATTGTTCTCGCGCACCAGCAAGCCGATGATGAGCGGGACGAAAATGGCCGCAAGGTTGCCGAAAAAATTGAACATGCCCCCCGTCAAACCCAGCAACCGTTTCGGGGCAAGTTCGGATACAAAAACCCACGCAATAGAAGAAAAACCGTTCCCAAATCCGGCGATTGTCAGGAACAGAATAATAAAGGCAGGCTGGCCCACATAATTTGCGCCGACAATGCTCGTGCAAAGGAGCAGACCGGAAATGACGGGCACCTTGCGCGCAACCGTCGCCGAACAACCGCGCCTTACCAGATAATCCGATAGCACGCCCGAGGCGAGAACGCCGAAAAAGGCAGCGAGAAACGGCAGCGACGCATAAAAGCCCACCTTGATAAAATCCATGCGCCGGTATTTCACGAGATAGGTCGGAAACCACGTGAGGAAGAACCAGAGCGTCGAATTGACCGCGAACTGGCCGAGGTAGATGCCCCAAAGTTTTCGGCGGGAAAGGACCAGGCCCAAGTCAGCCCATTGGATTGGTTTAGCCGCAACCGTCGCCGCTTTCGCCTTCAAATCGGCCAGTCCCCCACCCGCCCGGATGAAATCAACCTCCGCGGAATTTATTTTAGGCGATTCGCCGGGACTGCGATAACGACCAAACCAAATTACGGACCAAATCAATCCCGCCGCCCCGGTGAGAATGAAAACGGATTGCCAGCCGAGGTTTTTCTGGGCCACTACGAGCACCGGCGTGAGGAAGGCCAGGCCAACATATTGCCCGGCGGTATAGCAACCGATTGCGCCGGCGCGTTCACGCTCGGGAAACCAAATGGTGACCAGACGATTCAAAAGCGGATACGCCGGCGCTTCAAACGTCCCGACCAGCAATCGCAGCGAAAAAAGGAAAATGAATGTGCCGGCGAACCCTTGCATCAATGTCGCCAAAGACCATAGGCCGCAAAGAAGAGCGTACAAAAGGCGCGGCCGCACACGGTCCACCAGCCAGCCACCGGGAATTTGCCAGCCGGCATACGCCCAACCAAATGCCGACAGCAACAATCCGGCGTGAAACGGATCAAGGCGCAGGTCATTGTCCAGGCCGGTCGCGGCCACCGAAAGATTGCTCCGATCGAGATAATTGATGACCACCGTTAGGAACAGCATTGCCAGGACCCGGTAGCGAACGCGGGTGGGTGTCTGATCGGTGGAAGCCATCGGCGCGGATGGAACTATTCCGTCGCCAGCGGAAATTTCACTGGTTTGCGCTCGCGGGCCGCGCGGTAAATTGCCGTGAACAACTCCACCACCGACCGTCCGTCCTGGCCCGTAACGGCGGGTTGCCTGCGCTCGATGATTGCATTGAGGAAATCCTGGATCTGGAGACGATGAAAATATTCCGTCGGTTTCACGGATTTGAAAAGTTGCGCTTCCTCCTCTTTCCATTTCAAGCGCAATTGTTCCTCGCCGGGAATTGTCCAAACATCGTTAAACGGCGGTTCGAGAATTCCGGACATCCCGGGCACGAACATCGCACCGCCGTCCGTTTGCACACCGGCAGAGGCGCCATTCGCGCCGTGCACCGACACACGGGCGTTCAGGGCCGGATTCTGGCTGTTGCTCACAAGGATATTTCCCAACGCGCCGCTTTTAAATTCGAGGACCGCCACCGCAGTATCCTCGACCTCGATATAGGGATGATTCAGGTTCGCCCAATAACCGAAAACCTCTTTCGGTTCACCCAGGTACCAGAGGAGCAAATCGAGCTGGTGCGGCGATTGATTAACGAGCACTCCGCCCCCTTCATGTTCCCAGCTTCCGCGCCACGGATCGCTCCGGTAATAAGCCTCGTCCCGCCAGCCGAAAATGGTCGCAGTACCCAGGATTGGCTTGCCCAGTTTGCCGGCTTCAATCGTCTCGCGAATTCGCGCGCAAGACGGATAAAAGCGCCGCTGGCTGACAGTGCTAAGGATGGCTTTGCCATCGCGGGACGCGGCCAGCATCGCGTCACAATCGGCCAGCGTCGAAGCCAGGGGCTTCTCAACGAGCGCATGCACGCCCGCCTTTAGCGCGGTAACAGTCGGCCCGGCGTGCTGCGGATGCGGCGCACAAACGCAAACCGCTTCCACGCCCGCCTGGGAAATCATTTCCCGCACATCGGTGAATGCGGCGACGCCATATTTTTCCGCGAAAGCGCCCGCCTTTTCCGGCGTGCGCGCACAAACGGCGACGAATTGCGATTCCGGCAGGCTTTGAAGCGCGGCGGCGTGCAAGTGGCCTACTTTTCCACAACCAACCAGACCTGTCCTTAATTTTCGCATCATTCTTTCAAGGCTTTAACAGCACTTTCATCAGGCCGTTTTCGCCGGCATACAGCCGTTCAAACCACTGCGCGCCCTGCTCCAACGGCGCCGTCGCGCTGATAAAATCGGTCACATTGATTTTGCCACTGGCGATAAGGTCGAGACATGCCGGATACTCGCCTGCCGACGCGCACGAGCCGATAAGTGAAATCTCGCGGGTAACAACGGATTGCAGCGGCAATTCGACCTGGGGCTTGAGATTGCCGACGAGGGTAACGCTGCCTCCTTTGCGAACACATTCGATCGCGGTCTTGACGGTTTGTGGCAAACCAACGACTTCAAAAACCGCATCGGCGCCGCGGCCCTCCGTGAGCGCGCGCATCTTTTCCGGCACACCGGGCTCGGCGGCTT
This sequence comes from Verrucomicrobiia bacterium, assembly GCA_035945915.1. Classification (GTDB taxonomy): domain Bacteria; phylum Verrucomicrobiota; class Verrucomicrobiia; order Limisphaerales; family UBA11358; genus UBA11358. Next base: position 2,703 of record DASYZW010000296.1, read on the forward strand.
TGAATATTTGTGTCGCGCCAA
>DASYZW010000297.1:0-11652 GCA_035945915.1 Verrucomicrobiia bacterium
AACGCCTCCGCCGGGGAACAATGGGCGAAATTGCAGCAGGCCCAGGAAATCGCCTCAACCCGGGTTCAACCGTTGCGCGTCAATCTGCCGATTCGCGGGCTGCGTTTCGCCTTCACGCAGGTCTTGCAGACGGAAATCGGCAAGCCGATGATGATCCGGCTATTTGCAGAAAATACTAAAATGGTGCATTGGCCGATGCGGGTGCTCCAGTTCGGCTTTGCATTCATCGTCCTTTGGACGATCGTCGCGCTCGTCAGTCATTATACAAACCGCGGACGGACCAACGCCCGGCCGCTATAAAGAAAGCTCAGACCAACAACAAAAAAGCCGCCTGGTTCCAGGCGGCTTTTTGATCTTACCCAAGTTTCTGTCTAAATTCGGCGGCGAAGACGGCTGCCCAGAACGCCCAGAAGTCCGAGTCCAGCCAGGGCCATGGTCGTCGGTTCCGGGACTGGCGCAATTTCCACGGACCCGAGTGACGCAACGGTTGCCGGATTTGCGTCCGGCCCGATCAGTTCGAATCCAAATTGCACGATTTCGCCCGGATTATTTCCGGTAAGCGCGTACGTTACGCTGTCAACTCCCGGGGTCAGGTTAACGGTTTGTTCGCCATTATAGGCATAGCCGGGTCCGAAATCCTTGATGAATGCGTCCGCGGAATAGCCGGTGGCCAGCGTATTTGCCAAAACGTCAAACGAAAACGTCACCGATGTGCCGACATAGACTCCCGTGGTTTCGTTGTAAATTGCTCCGTCCATTTGATTGGCGCCGGAACCGTCCGGATTGACCCAATAGGTGACGCCAGGCGCATAAGTATTCACGTTCGGACTAAGCGTCAACGTGTTGCCCGAAAACGTCGCCGGTAAGGCGGACAGGCCCCATCCGCTTGCGCCAGAACCGCCGTCTCCGGGGTAATTGGCAGTCGTATAGGCAGTGGGCACCCAGCTCATGTAACCATCCGTCAAGTTGCCCGAACTGAAGGTGACAGATTGGGCGCCAAGGTTGATCGCGCCCAGCAGGGCGCAGGGAACAATTGCGGAACCGATTAATTGGATACTTTTTCCGATGTTTAATTTCATAACGTTCAATAGGTTAGACTTCCGGCATTACATTTGGCATTTGGTTGGTGAAATCTGTAGTATGTTATATCACGCAATCGTAATAGCGTCAACAAAAATCTTCACAAATTTTTAAAAATAAAGGTTAACGTTACAGATACAGAGACAGGCCTACACTTGCGGGACAAAGCTTTTCTGGTCCGGACGCCCTGCTGATCGCCCCGCAAACGGCGCAATTCCTTGCAGCCGTGAGTGATCGGCAGTGAAGGCAAGTCGTGCTACGACCGCGTCCATCCGTGGTCAAAAATGCATTTTCAAATTCCGCCATTTGTGATCTTCGCGATCTTTGCGGTTAAATCCTCTGTTTTCTCTGTTCAAATGCCGACTAAATCCCGGCCATTATAAGCCCCAAGGTCCAGGAGGGCGCTGCCCTCCGTAGCCCCTTGGGGCGAAGGAGGGTGTCAAAAAGTGTCAAATCATCCGGTTGAAAGTCCCTCGAGTTTATGACCATATGGTACGTAGTATGGGAAGAATTTACGATTTACAATTTACGAGTGGTAACGCCACCTGCCGTTGCGATTTACGAGTGGCAGCGCTATGCGAATGATGATTTGCGGGTGGTAGCACCATCTGCCGTGCGTCCCGGACGGCTTGCACCTTGGCTATTTGAAATGCGGTGCTTCGTATTCTGTTCAATGGCGGTCAAAAATTCAGTTGATTTTGTCAATTCTGTCTAAATGAATTCGTTTCCCCCATGTCTCTGTTCATCTGTGGCTCTGGGAAGTCCCGAATTCACCAATCGCTTGACAGAACTCAGAATCAACAATTTAGAACAAATTTTGCGCGCCTCATTTTTCGAACTGTCGCATGCAAAATGCATGATTCGTTCGAAAACGGCAAAACAAACGCTTCATAAAATAGTGAAATACAGTCACCTATACAGAAACCGTTCCGCCGGATTTTTTCCGGGTCGATCCGAAAATTTCCCGATTGGTGATGCTACAGTTCTCGACGACTTTTTCCTGACTAAATAAACTTTTAATCTCATACACGACCCCCTTCGGTGCCGGCCTCCGCAAATGGCCAGATTCCCGCTTTCCGAAAGCCAAAAAATGAAGGGGTCAGTGAATGGGATCGACGATGAACATCCAATCCGGGTAAGCCTCGCCACTTGCCCCGCAATTTTGCCTGTCGCCGAAATGATTAGGAACCATTCAAACGCTTTTCTGCTTCTTCATTTGTCAGATGTTCCTTAGCGCGCAGTGCGGCCACGCCGACGACCGGAGGGTACGCGCGGTCGGATTTCATCCGCGGTTCGACGTACTCGATCACCTCAAAAAGCAGTTGATTCGCGCGGCCATAATCGAGGCCGGTCAGTTTGGCAATATAGCGGGTGGACCGGTCAATTAATTTCAAATTGCTCGGCACGAGCCAGATCATGGTGTTTCCCATCACCCTGCCCAACCGCACCATGGTACAGGTCGAAAGCGCGTTCATCACCAGCTTCACGGTCACACGCGTGACTCCATCCAGCAAAAAGTTCGTTTTGGGAACTGGAACGAAAACGGATTTTAGACCGGCCGGCAGGTTGTTCATCGAAACCGTCGCGAAATAAATGAGACCAGTATTTGCGCCGGCCCCCCGGGCCGCATCCAGTTGGGTGCGAAAGAATCCGCCCGGCGCAATGGAATCGGATTCTGTTTCCGAAACCACGGCCATCGCGCAATCGCCATTTTTCAAAACGCGACTGGGCAATCCATCCAAGCCGATTTTAAAGCGCATCAGTTCCGCCCGGCTGATTTTGCGGACGGTTTCCATGGTCCGCGCGAACTTTTCATCGCCCGCAAGCGCGCGCACGTCGGCTTCACCCCATTCGACACACCGCGGAACGCGTTTCAAAATGGATTCCCACGCCCGCGAGGAGTCCGTTTCCGGCAGAAACAAAAACGCCCACGATTCGGATGCTGTTGTATCGTCAAATTTGCGGAACGGCGGCGTGCAATAAGTCGGGGAGCGCTCTGTGGTGTCTGTCAGGACGTCAATGCCAAAGCGGTCGGCAAAATAATTGTTTTTGTGCCCGCTACGGTACGTCGATTCCTCCAGGGCGACGAGTTCGGCCAGCGGATTGAGCACATTGGCTGAATTCAAAGCGGCATACGCCTTTTCCAAACCGGATAAAAATCCGCCGGGAACAACGGATGCATCATCCCGGCCGATGAGTTTGCGGGCCGCCATTTCCAGGATCGTCAACATGACGCAAAGCTGGATGGACGTGGCCTGCATCCGCGTCGAACCGGTGATGGACATCGGGCCAGTCGTTAAATTGATTTTTTCAATCCGCGGGTCGTCGATCACTTCCCGGCTCCGCTGGACGTGCTCGCGCAAGACGTCGTCAGGATTGTTATAGACGAAATACACTTTCGCCCCGGCTTCAACTCCCTGCCACGCAGTGCCGATGACAAAAGACGTTTCTCCCCCTTCAGTAATTGCAAATACGACGTCTTTTGAGGACACGCCCAGGTCGGCGATTTGACGTTTCCCGAACGCGGTGAAATCCTCGAACCCTTCGACGGACTTGATCAGCGCGAAATCGCCGCCGGCCATGACACTGAACGTGCGGTCCTCGACGTCCGCCGGCGCCGCGCCGGGACTGGCCGGCGTTTGCCGCCGCCAGAAATCGCGCCAAACTGAATCCAAAAGAATGCTTAACCTGCCAGTCGACCCGCAACCGGTAAAAAATACGCGCCCGCCATTTTTCAGAGAGCGCAACACCGCCTCGCAGATGCCCTCCGCATGTCCAGAACCGACGAATTCCCGAAACTTTCGGACGACGTCTCCGTCCGCCTCAAAAAGCAGCTTTAGTGCGGCGGCAATTCCGCCATTGGCGACATTGCTTAAATCAGCGGTGACGGGGTGGGATGATTCCGTGACGAGCGCGCCGAGCTTGAACTGGCCGCTGATCTTAAGAAAATCATCCGATCGCTGTTGTGAAGTCAGACTCATTGTATTTGTTCAACTGCAGACCTGCCTTTATGGCATCGCCGGCGGTTTGTTCCGGGTGGTCCTTGGCAATCGCGCCAGATACCCGGCAATCTTCAGAGAAAACACCAGTCCAATATTTCAAATACGGTCGAACGATTCAATTTTTAATTCGGTGATCCGAACGTTCAATCGCCACGACGATAACAGGTTCCACATCCCATGCAAATTAAGCGCGTTCCCGAATTGCCAACGTTCGAGAGATTTTGCACCCTTATAATCAATGCTCAATTACGCGCAAATCCTTATCCTGGCGATAATTCAGGGCGCCTGCGAATTATTGCCGGTGTCCAGTTCGGCCCACGTCATCGCGGCCGAGAAGCTCATGCATCTGGACCCTGCGTCACCGCAAATGACCATGCTGCTGGTGATGCTTCATACCGGAACCATGTTCGCCGTGATCGTTTATTTTTGGAAGGCATGGTGGAAGGACTATTTTTCGTCCCCGGGCCAGCTTCAATGGTTTGTGATTCAAATTGTGATTGCCACCATGTGCACCCTTGTGGTCGGGTACGGTTTGAAAAAGTTGATCGAAAAAGTATTCATGCGCAACACGCCGCATGCCCAGATTGAAGACCTTTTTAACAACCTGCCATTAATCGCGGCGGCCCTGGCAACCGTGGGTGTGCTCATCATTTACGCGGGGCTGCGCGAAAGCAAAACACCGCGCGAAACCGAAATCCAGCCCGTGCATTCTGTCTGGATCGGATTGGTGCAGGCCTTTTGCATTCCCTTCCGCGGATTCTCCCGTTCCGGCTCGACCATATCAACCGGCCTTCTGCTTGGATTGCCGAAACAAAAGCTAGAAGAATTCAGTTTTGCGCTCGCGGTGGTTTTGACCCCGTTGGCCATTGGCTGGGAGGCCCGACGCTTATTGCACCACGACACCGCCGCCGCTCCAGCCGCCCCGGGCGGACACCAGGCGTTGATACAACTGTTTCTGCCGAGCCTGATTGGCATGGTCTTCAGCTTCGTGTCCGGATTGCTGGCCTTAAAATGGCTTTCACGATGGCTGGAGGGCGGACGCTGGATTTACTTTGGCTGGTACTGCCTGGTTGCGGCAGCCGGCGTGGTGATTATCCACCTAAAAGTCCATTAAATCGCCGGAGTCGAATCCCCGACACTCCGCAAGATGAACCTGCAAAATCCTCGCTTCGAGGCTGGAAATTCGTTCGTCCATTTTACGAAAACCAGCAAAGGCGGCAACGGACATTATGTGATGGAATGTTCCATCGTCACCACGGCTGATTTTGTTCCCCCGGAAAAAGTTCAGGAACATGCAGATACAATTGAAAAAATCGGGCGCGCCTGCGCCCGCGAGCTCCGGATTGCAAAAGGTTACTCACGTCCCGCGCAAAATTCGAATTTCGGGCAATTACCGTCAGCCGCTGACGACCCGGCACAACAGATTACCAGCTCAGAACCACCGCCCATTCCCGCCCTCATGCAGACCATTTCAACGTCGTCGCATCAACGGCGTCACAAGCGCTGGAAATTCCCGCGAACCCTCGCCTGGATCATCGGTTTGGTAATCTTTTATATTCTCCTGCTCACGGCGCTAAAACTGCTGGCGCCCGTTCATTAAGGGCCGGCATCCGCGTCACTTGCCCCGCTTGGCGTTTTTCTCGCCTTCCAGGACCACTGAAAACATGACCGAGGTCCCGTTCCCCGGGCTGCTTTGAACCTTCAGTTTTGCATTCATTGTGCCGGCGCGCCGCCGCATGTTGCCCATTCCATTGCGCCAACCTTCGGCCAGCGATACCGGATTAAAGCCCTTTCCATCATCCGACACGCAAAGTTCGAGGGTACGGCCCATGATTTTGGCCCGCACCTGGACTTCGCGGGCTCCCGAATGTTTGAGCGCATTGGTGAGCGCCTCTTTGACAATAAGAAAAATATTGTGCCGCATGTCCGGCGGGAGCGGCCAGCCCGGCAAATCGTTTGGCAAATCCAGGCGGCAGCGAGCGCTATTGCCGTCAAACAGTTCATTTGCAAAATGCGCGATATAATCCAGAAGGCTTTGCAGCGTGTCGCTGCCAGGGCGCACGGCCCAGACGATTTCCTCAAGCGCGCGCACCGTTTGGTCAGCCGCCTGCGATAGCTTCCCGGCGTGGGCCTCAACTTGCTCCGGATTGTCCTTGTCCGCCCGCACCAACCCGCTTAGGAGCGATAGCCGCGTCAATGACGACCCCAAATCATCGTGCAAATCCTGCGCGATACGGGCCCGCTCGCGTTCCAGCGCCCGTTCCTGTTCGGCGCGCTGCAATCGCAATTGGTATTTCCGTTTCTCCACCACGCGCACGGCCGCTCCGACCGAGATCAGCAGAAATGCCGCCACGAGCGTGGTGAACCACCACGTTTGCCAATATCGCTCCACCACAAAATCATCAAACGACGTGGCAATCGCCATATCGCTGAAGATCCAACCGTTGCCACCGCCGTTATGCACCAGATGGATTTGATCAAAGTGCGCGTTCGCTTTGAATTTGGTGGTCAAATCCGCCGGCTGATTCTTTTCGGACCATCCCCGGGAAAGATCGGGATTCAGCCACACCGTCACCAGGTCATCGGTGCCCGGGACGTACTGGACTTTGAAAATAATCGTCCGTTCCACGTCATGACGCACCAGCTCGTAAGGGCGGAATGTTCCCGGGATCGCCCCCGGCTCGGGATGCGAGGACTGAAAATTAAATTCGCAATTATCCGTTAAATTAGTTGAAATCTGGTTGGATGGACCGATTTCCGCCGCATTGAACGCGGAATATGCCCACGCCTCCTCGGCATTACCAACGCCCAATCGTCCCTGGTTGCCTTCAAACAGCTCGAACCCCGCGGAATAACGCTCTGACCCGGCATCAGAAAGCGGGTCGACATGGAATTTAAAATAGAGCGCATCGGTATTTGTATCAGTCCGGCGAAGGCCGCCGCTCAGAATATTCACTCCAAGTCCGGTATCATGCACCAGCCGCGATCTTGGTTCACTCCAGATAATGGCAGCAGGCGAGGGTGAAGAAAGCACCACCGCCCAGAAAATCAGCGCAAGGGTTGCGACTGCGCGGGACATAGCTGAAGTATGCCAGTAATTTTTCTTTCACACAAGTTCCGGCGGCGAGCCGTCCCCGAAGCCACACGAAAAATGCAATGCGCTTAATGCAATTCGCCAGATATTTTTTCCAGGCATCGGGACGATATTCTAATTCATTGCAAAATTCCGCATTCGACCCGCGGCATTCGTTTTGCTGAAATTTGCGCCACTATGGGCAAATTCAAACTACCGTTTCTATGACAACTCAAGAATCCAAATTGGCGAAAGAATTGGAAGACCGTCTTCAAGAACGTGTGCTGCAAAACAAAGAGGCGGTTTACCGGTCCGAAATAAAATCCGAACGTCTCAGAAACGCTATGCGCCCATTGCGAATTACTCAGCAAACGATACAACGGGCCCAATATTATACAGGTGACGCGTAAGCGGGTGTGAATTTGGATCCCGGCTAAAAGCGCATCTCTCCGCATTCAATCCTTTAATAGGTCCAAGCTGAGAAATATTTTCAAAAGCCGTCAGAATTAAATTGATTTCGTGCCACGTTGTGGCAAAATGCAACCGTTAACAGGCACACGTTAACGGTTTTATTGCATTTTGACTCGTTTTGCAGAATAACGTGAGACGGACAGCGTTGGACATCTTCACCAGAAGCTTTTGGATAGGTTTTTGCGCCCTATTTTTGTGCTCCTATTCCTGGTTACCAGCCGAGGAGGGCAACAGCCAGGCGTCGACCTCCCAAAAGGACGTTACGGATCCCACGGTCACGATAGGATCGACGGTCGATTCGAGCCGGTCGGACCGAATGGTCCATCAGCCGGACGTCGGTGACTGTGCTTGCGGCCCGTGCGCCATCTTTAACGCGTTCCAGTTCGGAAGCCCGGCCCTCACGAACATGGTACGGAGCCTCCCGGGGGCGACCGCGGCTGATAAGGTCAATGAACTGATCGCCATGTATGGTGGAAAGGCATCGTCAGTCGCGCCGGAACAACCCCGGTATCTCGCAAACGGCGGCATGTGGGACGAAGATATCGCTCCTTTTATCAATGATTGGCTCCGCGAAGAAGGCTCCTCCGCCCGGGTTCACGGCGAACGTTTGGTTTTAAAGAAAAGAGAAACCCCTCAGGAACAATTGAATAGAATGTATCGCGACATGCGTCATTCTCTTGCGGAAGGCTTCCCTCCGGTCATCAACTTGCAATCCTATGCGGCAAACGGTAATTCGTCCCACTATACCTGGAATTGGCTCGATGGACATTTCGTGACGGTTGTGGCCGTACAAGAGCCGCATTCCGCTGACAACGGGATTTCGATGTGGGTAGCCGACTCGCAGTCCGGCCGGGTGCTGGAAGTTTCGGTCTGTGCCGGCAACACGCCTTTTCGCGCAATTACGGGCAAACGGGTCCGCAACGGCAAGGAAATTGATCAATGGACAGAAGGTTACCCGTATTTGACCATTCGATCGCCAAAATTGGAAGGCATGCTGGAAGGCGACGCCGCCCAATCCCATCCCGAAACCGTCTGTGTGCTGCAGTTCATCGTGCATCGGTAGCCAGGAATCGGGTCCGCCGGCCTGACCGGAAACAGGCTGGAAGTCAACAAACGGTCTTTTTTGCCTTTTTCCTTTTTGCTTTTTCCTTTTTACTTCCCGCGTGTCGTTGCTCGAAATCAAAGATCTGAAGATGGACTTCGGCAAAAATGCCGGGGCATTGCGCGCCATTGACGGCATTTCCCTCACGATTAACGCCGGTGAATCCGTGTGTTTGGTGGGTGAAAGCGGTTGCGGCAAAACTGTAACCGCCCTCTCCATCGGAAAGCTGGTCCCCACTCCGCCCGCTAATTACGTGGGCGGCGAGATTTTGTTGAACGGGCGCGATGTTTTGAAAATGTCGCGTTCGGAATTGCAGCAAATCCGGGGCGGCGTTGTGGGCTATATCTTCCAGGAACCGGGCGCGGCGCTAAATCCCGTTTTCCGTGTGGGCAATCAAATCAAGGAATCGCTGAAACTGCACCGTCCGGAGAAAGCAAACGACGCGGAAGTCATCCGGCTGTTGAAGCTGGTGGGTATCCCGGCGCCCGAATCACGCATCCGAAATTATCCCTTCGAGATGTCGGGCGGAATGCAGCAGCGCATCATGATCGCCATGGCCCTGGCGAGTGAACCAAAACTCCTGGTGGCCGACGAACCAACCACGGCACTCGACGTCACCATTCAGGCCCAAATTTTGGATCTGCTCCGAGAATTGAAGCAACGGCTCGGCATGGCCATTCTGTTAATTACGCATAACCTTGGGATTGTCGGCGACATGGCTGATCGCGTGGCTGTGATGTACGCCGGACAAATCGTCGAAATGGCTCCTGCGCGTGAATTATTGCGACGACCTTTGCATCCATACACCAAGGCGTTAATGAATTCGGTGCCAAAGCTCCAGGGCGGCGCGGACCGGCTTTCCGCAATTCCCGGAAACGTTCCACGGATTGGAAACTTTCCAGCCGGTTGCCGGTTTTATCCCCGATGCCCAAGCGCTCGACCCGAGTGTGCCGACAAGCCGCCAGAACTGATCGAAGTTGAACCTGGGCGCTGGTCGCGATGTAGTTATGCCAGGGAACTTGGCTGATGCAAATTTCGGCGAGAAATAACTAAACTTCATTGGGTCTTTTTGGCGCAAATCCATCGCGCGCTTGACAAAGGACAAATATGCGCCACATTGACGCTTCCAATTGGCGATTTTTGCGATGGTAGCACCGAAATCCAGTTTTCTCGATAAGGTCCTTGGCCGGATCAGCAGGCTTGATAACGAAGGTCTGCAGACGGTCGTGCAGCGGCTGGCGCGGGAACGTAATTTTCTCGAAACGCTTTTCAATACGATCGAGGACGGTGTGCTCGTGGTGGACGAAGACGGGCGCGTTCTCTACTTTAATCAGGCCGTGACCCGGCTCATTGGGCTTCACTCCGAGGGAGAGGGCCAGCACATCACTGACTTTCTTCCCGAATTGGACTGGGACAAGATTTCAAAAGCGGATGCGGCCGGCGAGCGTGTCGCGCGCCATGAGTTTGAGATTCATTATCCGCGGCCGCGTTTCTTACGGCTGTATGCCGCGCCACTGGACGGCAATGCCATAGGCAGTTCCGGAGTGGCCCTGATTTTACACGATGCGACGGAAGCCAGGCAAAAAGCCTTTGAAGCGATTGAAAGTGAACGCGTGCAGGCGTTGACCCTCCTGGCCGCAAGCGTGGCCCATGAAATTGGCAACCCCCTCAACGCCCTGCACATCCATTTGCAACTCATGGAGCGGGGGCTTAAAAAGCTTAAAAGCGAGGGAATGGACCGCAAAGGCTCCGGGGATTCATCGTGGAAGGAGACGTCAGGCAAACTGGATCAATATTTAGAGGTTTGCAAAGGCGAGATTGTCCGGCTGGATTACATCATCACCCAATTCCTCCAGGCGATTCGGCCGGCGCCCCTGCAGTTGAAAGTGGCGTCGCTCAACGAAGTGGTGGCGAAAACGTTGGAATTATTGCGACCGGAACTTGAAAATCGAGGTTTGGCGGTGAAAACCCGGCCTGCGAGGCAGCTCCCCGGTGTGCCGATTGACGCCACACAAATGCAGCAGGTATTGGTCAATCTCATCAAAAATGCCATGCAGGCGATGTCCCGCGGCGGCACACTGACCTTGCAAACCGGAGAAGGATCCGACGGCGTTTGGGTCAGCGTGGCCGATACCGGCGGTGGCATACCGCAGGAACAAATCACCCGGATTTTCGAACCGTTTTACACGACCAAGAAAAAAGGAACCGGCCTGGGGCTCATGATCGTCCAACGCATCGTCCGCGCGCACGGCGGGAAAATCGAGGTCGAAAGCCGCGTGGGGCGCGGGACGACATTTCGCATCTGGCTGCCTTCGCACGAACGCAAGCCCAAGCTCCTGAGGGAAACCTCCCAGGTGGATTAATTTGCCATGGCAGAAAAAGCAACATTGCTCATTGTAGACGATGAAAAACCGACGCGGGATGGCCTTCGCGCCGCGCTGGAAGAGCGTTATGACGTGTATGTGGCCGACGACGCCAAATCCGCCATCGAACTTCTCGAGGCTGAACATTTTGACGTTTTGCTCACGGATTTTAAGCTGCCGGGCGAGGACGGTGTCAAACTCATTGCGCGCGCGAAATCTTTGGCCAAGCCCCCGATTTGCATCCTGATGACGGCGTACGGCTCGGAAGAGCTCGCCGTTGACGCGATGAAACGCGGCGCGGACGATTACATTGCCAAGGGCCGGCTCCAGATCGACGAACTGGAAATGCGCATCGCCCGCGCGCTGCGCCAGCAGAATCTGGAAACCGAAAATGTTTCGCTGAGACAGCAGCTCCAGACCCAGTTCGGAATGGAAAACATCGTCGGCAATTCACCGGCAATGAAGGAGATTTTCGAAGTGGTCCAGCAGGTGGCGCCCACGCGGGCGACGGTCTTGCTATCGGGCGAAAGCGGGACGGGAAAAGAAGTTTTTGCCAAGGCT
>DASYZW010000298.1:0-2727 GCA_035945915.1 Verrucomicrobiia bacterium
GTACCAGGCTGAGTGGTTGATCCCGCCTCGATGGAGGAGTTCGTGCCAACGCCGATGGGCGTCATGATCGTGCCCTGGGCAACAAGCGGCCCCACAGTGGCCGGGCTGTTGTTGGTAAGCAAAGCCGGGGTTGTGATTGAACCATTCACGACGAGAACTCCGTTATTTTGACTGATCGTTCCGGTGTTTTGGAGATTGTTTCCAACGTTTACGACGCCGCTGTTCGCCAGGACGATATTTCCCGCGCCCACCACGATATTTGTAAACGTTGCCGTTCCAGTCGTGTTGAAAGTTAACGTGCTGCCGGACGGAATCGTCAATGTCGGGTCCACTACAGAACCGCCGGTATTAAAGGTCAGGTTGCCCTGGCTGATCGTCGTGCCGCCGGTGTAGGTATTGGCGCCGCCCATCGCAACCGTGCCCGGACCGTTTATGACCAAGCCGCCAACTCCAAACCAGGGATTGTTCAATGTTATTGTTCGCGTTGCATCGGGCACAAACGTCACATATCCGGGACCGGTCACTCCATTTACCGCGTAAGAACTGTTTGTCAGGTTCACTGCCGGAGTCGTTGCCCACGTCCAATTTGTGCCGTCAGCCAGGATCGAGTTCAGACTGCCCTGACTCGCGCTGCCATTAGTCACAATGTCCAACGTGCGGAATGTGCCCCCGGATATGGTGGAGAAATGATTTCCGTTACCAACGCTAACACCCCGGTAACCGAGGTAAACCGTGCCTGCGCTCATGTTCAGGAATTGCGACGATTGCGCGCCCGCGCCACCCATGCCAATTCCCACGCAATACAGAGTGCCGCCGCTGATGTTGGCTGTGGCAGGGTTGGTACCCCCCTGTCCTAAATAAACGCCATTGTCGGCACCGCTGGAATCGTTGCCCTGGTTCCGCAATATATATACAGTGCCGCCGCTTAGGTTGAATGTCCCTGTAGAATTTCCGGTTGCACCGCCGCGACCGACTCCAAACCAGCCATTATCGATCAACTCACCGCCACTGACATTGAAAGTGCCCGATCCACCGTTGGCAATTTCAATTCCGGACATATTCGTCAACACTCCGCCGCTGAGCGTAAAAGTCGCATTGGCCGCAAATGCGTTCCCGACAATTAAAAAGTCCTGAAAGAACGTTGAGGCATCTCTTACGGTCGTCAACGACCCTCCGCTAATCGTGAACGATGCAGTCGAATTGGTACCACCGCCAAGCACAAAGCCATTTGCGCCGGTATTGCTGACCACGAGGGAACCGCTGCTCATTGAAAAACTTCCGCTGCTGTTGTTGCTCGAACCGATCAGCAAACCACCGAGGATGTTGGTCCAGGTATAGCCCGTGGACGGTCCGCCGCCGCCATCCCCGTAGAGAATCGTGCCGCCATTGGTAATACTGGCGATATAGTTTATTGATCCCCTGGGCGCCAGGGGGTTCTGCCCGCCCATGGGCCCGATGCCGCCGGCCCAATTCAAATCATTCGTGTAATAATCAGACCCCGTGTTGTACCAAAAATAATTCGTCGTGGCCGCTTTAACAGCAACGCCGCCTATCAGGGCGGCGCTTAATACGGCTGCTGTCATGGCGAGGGTGCGACGCAGAGAGATGGAAGTAATACGGGGTATCGATTTCATAATGATTTTGGTTCGGGCGGCCTTTCCGCAACGAAAGCACCGCCAGGCGCTATCTGTGCAAGGGTTCTGGAACTTCCTGCAATTTCGCCGGATTTACGGTTCAAGTCAAGGTTTTTTTGCATAAAAATCATGTAAGCGTTTAAAGATTTATGTTGGTTTTCCAAATTGCGATGGAGCGGCAACGACTCGGGCCGCGCGGACTGCCTAGCCATGTGTGGCGCGACTGATAACCGGGCCGCCAGCTCACGCAAGATGCCCGCAGGGACCCGGGCGGCGACTTACCAATCCTCGTCGACGAAAACGACGAGAGTCCGCCTAAACTCTGGTTGGTCGTGCCCGGACCATCGGCAACGTAAAAAGGGAAAAAATGATTTCACCCCACCGGGGAACCGGTATGGCGAATGTGGAGAAAGCCGGATCTCGGCACGTCTTGCCGAAGGGATCCCCACCCAATCACAAATGGTGGAGCTTTGCAGGTCCACCGCTAAATCTCCTCAAACATTTTCCCACACGTAAAGTCCTGCCAGGCGTTTTGTAACCGTTTTTCGTCATTCCTGTATATTAAATCAAGGCTGATCAGGAGGTTGATTGAAAAGTCAAAGTGATCGTAACGGCGAAGGGTTCACAGGCGTCTACGGTACTGTCGAAAAGAGATTCGAGCGCGGTGCAGCTAAACTCAGAAGGGCACAGCCAGGAAAGACCGAGGGCGAAACATTAACAAAAATTAACAAAAAATTGCACGGATTATTGGCAGACAAGCCACAGGCTATGAAAACGATGCGTTGGATCGCCGCATGCGCAGCTCTCGTTTGCAACTTAAATTTATCTTCAATCGCGATTACAATTTTATCCGGGCCGTTCTTTACGCCCGCGGCAAACGCTCCACTTGCGGGAGTTCTCCAGGTGACGACGGATGTTCCCTCCAGAATCAGCGTGCTGGTCAGCAATGGCACAAATGCCTGGGAGCGCGATTTTTTTAGTTATGCCACATCCAATTCCGTGCCGTTGTACGGATTCCAGGCTGGCCAAACCAATTTGATTCAGGTTACGGTCTACGACGAAGGCCGCAATGCCTGCACCGCCCCGGAACTGT
>DASYZW010000299.1:0-2201 GCA_035945915.1 Verrucomicrobiia bacterium
CGGTACAATTGCGACGGTTACGGTGAACACAATGACGGCAGTCCTTACAATAGCGGCGGACGCGGGCGTTTATGGCCCATCTTCACCGCTGAACGGGGTATTTACGAAATATCGAGGACCGGAGATGGCGCGGCCGGGCGGCCTTACCTGCTGGCCCTCAAACATTTTTCTTCGCCGGTAGGATTTATTCCCGAGCAAGTCTGGAATCTGAGCGCAAGCATCGCCGGATGGGAAACGGACACTCCGTCCGATGAGACTCCCGGCACCGCCACCGGATCGATGCGGCCGCTAAGCTGGGCGATGGGAGAATATATTAATTTGCTTGCCGCCATAAAAAACGGCCACAACGACGCGCCATCGGTTGTTACTCGGCGATACAATTCGGATCGAGTGCAGACGACGGTGCATTTTAACGTCGCCGTGCCAACGGGCCCCGGGGAGAAAGTCTATCTCGTTGGAGATTCACCGATGATGGGTGAATGGGTTCCGCAGTCCGGCGTCCAAATGTCCGTTCAATCCGGGTCGCTTTGGTCGGCCACATTATCGCTTCCGGCGTCCAGGGCCATTCAATACAAATATGTGAAAGTCGATCGGAATGGAAACGCGATCTGGGAAAGCGGACAAAACCGGACGCTAACGACTTCCGCCACCGATACCGTCAGCCAGAATGACGGACTGGCAGCGTTTTAAATTTTCGTTCTGCCAACCCACACCGTAAGGGTAGAGCTGACCGACAGCGGCAGCTCTACCCTTCCATTGCATGTGCATTAAAGTTGGAATTCGTGTTACATTGTTACATCGTTGCGGCTCAATGACTTGTTGTGTTACACATTTTGTTACACGCTGTTACATTTTATAGATTATTGAATTTCAACCACTTGCAGTGTTACATTAACGATAACGGGGCGGTTGAGGAGATACGCTAACTGAGGGAAGTTTTGGAATCGGTTTAATTGTGGCTGCCGCTCTGAGCCTGGGTTCACCAGCCCATCCAATTGATTAAGTTAGCCATTGTCATGGACTTCCATATGTGGGCCTCGACGACAAACGGCACTGTGGACCGCAGCCTTACGCTTTCATCTGTTCCCGGATGACATTTGCGATTTCGTCGTTACCTGAGAATGTTGGCGTAAACAGGCTGCGCATGCGTAAGACGAGGATTTCGAGCGTTTGCAATGGCACGTCAAAGACGGTTTCGAGCGCGACCGGCGAAACATCGCCCAAGCTTTTGCAAAATGCGCCTGAGCCGGTGTCCGGGAAAAAGCGCAACAAGACGCTGATAGTTTCGAGCCAGGTTGGGCCGTGGATGGCAGCCCAGGCTTGCTGGCTGGTATAACCGGATTCCACGAGCGCGCCGGGGGCGACCAATTCGTAAATACGCGGCTCTCCCTGAATCAGCTTTTGCAATTCGCCAATCCGCTTTTCAGGTTCGCCGGCGGCGTCATTGATGCGCCTGGCCAGGCTCAGGATTTCGTCGAGCAGAACCGGCAAATTCTTCTGATGGTTCGCCAGCAAAATGCGGACTCCCATTACGCCGAGCGAATACAGGTCGCACGGTGAGCTGAGCAAGGGCCGGATTTCATAAGGCGCTTTTGAGAACCGGACCCCCGCCGATGATTTAAGCCGGGCGATAATCGGTTCGGAAAGGGAGGCCGGCAACGTACGAAACCGCGCTTCCCGTGGGCCGCCATCCGACTTGGAGAGATGACCGTAAAACTCGAAGCGTTCTTCTCCCAGCGGCAGTTTGAACCAGAGCAAATCGTGCGGATCCGCCGTCAGGAAATCTTCCGCGACCATTGTTCCTTCCAGGATGACGCGGTCCGCCGACATTTGGACCTCGCGGATCTGCGCGCTTGCGATGCCAAAGGAATTTCTGCCGACACTGCCCGGGAAAAAGGGCGTCGGCTCATTTTTTCCCATCCGAAGGAAATACTGGTGTTCCGTGGCCTGGATCTGCAACGGATAGGCTTGCCCGGTTTTGACCATTTGCGAATCGGCTGCCCATAGCCCGGGGAACAGGTCGCCCGTTTGACCAATATGTATCCGAAAACTGGCCGGCGATAGATTCAAAAGCGGCACCTGGTGGACCTTTACAAAAGCGCGGGTATTTTTGACGAGGTCGTGCAAGAGCTGAAGCTTCAACAGAAAAATTTCATTCAGGCGATCGCCAGCGCGGTCTTTTCCATGCAATAAAAAGGGAA
>DASYZW010000300.1:0-3919 GCA_035945915.1 Verrucomicrobiia bacterium
AGTTCAGCACCGTCGATGAGATTTTCGAAGCCGGGTTGCACGACTACCTCGACCAGTTGCAGAACAAGCTGAATAATATCGGAATTGCGATGTTTGATGCTTACATTTTCCAAAAATTTAATAATCTGGAGGACGAAATAATGGTACAACAGGAAGAACAACAACAACAATTTTGCATTTGAGACATAACTAATGAGTTCCCCAGCCGCATTAATTCCATATATCAACGTTAAACTTTCACTCCTTGGCTTTCGGCCCGTCGAGACGGCCGACATTGCCGGACTGAATGAGATCTTTTCGACCCTGGTAGCGCAGCATCGCGAAAAGGAGCGGCTACTGGCAAATCACCTGTGCCCGGTGGACCAGCGCATCCAAACTTATCTTTTCGATTATCTGCAGGATTTGCCGGTGGCCAAATTGCCCCTGCGCACGCTCACCTTGGACCGGCCGGGCATGGCGCGCGTGTTGTCGTTGCCCGCGGATCGCGACCACTTTAGCTCCGAGATCATCAATTCGTATCGAGTCGCCAATGGCGTGCTGCACAATCCCAAGAGCGACCGCCGCACCACCCAGGGCATTTTTCACGTCACCGAAGGCGGCCTGCCCATTCCCGATGATAAATCCGCCGTCCCGAAAAACGTCTTCGCAAAAATGCTCGCGCTGGCCTTCGACCCGCCCCGCGACGTCATGCGCCTTCCGTTCACTGCCACGCAAAAGGATCCTGCCGAGTGTTTCGTTTCCTTGCTGATCCGGCCTCTCGTCTGCCCTGAAGTGCCCGGGTTCACCTCGGAAAAAACGATGGAAGTCCGCTTTTTTGCGCCCGGGAATCTCGTCAGCAACCTGGATTTCATCGAAAACATCTTTGGCAACGGCGGTGACCCCCTGCTTCCCGAAAACGATGCCGCGCTGGACACCGAACATTGGACCGGCCACACGGGCTGCGTCATTCTCGCGCCCCATCTCATTTACGTGACCAAGAAAAACGCCGGTCTGCCCCATTGGGACCAGGCGAACGAACGCCAGCGGCGCGACGGGATGTGCTGGCGGGACGACGATGAACTCTATAACAACGGCGGCGCGTTCAAACTCACCTGCCGCGATGAGAGCGGTGTCGTCGTCACCATTATTGCTGACAACTATTACGGCTACTGCAAAAAGGAAGTCAAAACGCAAATCAGCTACGCCGCGAACCTCATGGGGAATTGCGAAGAGGAGCATGCGGGCGGCGCCCTGGTATTTCGCTGCTACGACCTCGGCGAGGAGTTCAGCGGCGACGCTCACATCAAGCGCATGGGCCATTCCTTCACCGAAATGACCTCCCTTTATGGTGACCTGATGGAGATCCAACCGGAAGGCTACGCGGTGGACAAAAAATATCGGGACATCATCTACGTTCCGGAGACCGCTCAATTCGACCTGCACAAACAAAAAGTGCTGTGGGACGGCGGAGAAATAAAATTGCAACCGGACAAAACCTATCTGCGCCCCTCCGGCTACAAAGTTCGAATGGAAAAACCGCCCGGGGCAAACCGCCTATGGCGTCTCGTGGGCTTCGTTCCCGAAGGAACTCTCTGCCATAAGCCCTGCACAGTCTCCGGCGGCGGAAAATCTGAAATCTCGAAACCGATTACAGACGCCATTTTAACCGGGCCCGTCTTCGTCGCCAATTTCAAAGCGGACTTTGACCGCGTGGCTGAACTTATCCACCGGAATTACAAGGACCGCTTCACCCACCGTGAGCAAAGCGAATCACGTCCGATCCTTTCACCGGAGCGCTCGCTCGGGTCGGTCATTAAACTGCTTACGCAGGACACGCGCGAATACAAACCCGAATACAATGCCTGGCTGGAAACCATCCCCCAATACATCAAGGAACTCGTTTTCGTTGTAAAACGGTATTACAAGGATGAATGGGGTGAAAACTGGCGGGAACATTTCAGCGTGGATATCATCAATGGAATCCCGGGGAACGAACTCAAAATCGACAACCGCAAAATTGTCACGACCTACCTGCGCGTCGGCTTTGATTCAGACGGCCTGTGGCGCACGTTCGGATTGCGCAAGGACTTTCATCCATCTGTCAAAATTCAAATGGAGGACGACATTACGGCCTCCACCGTCGTCCCGGTGTCCCCGGATTCATCGATCAAGTTTGTTAAAAACTGCGAATCCAAACTGTTCCAGCGTCCCGACGACGCGATTCACCGCGGTTACGATAAACAGACTGAGTCCGACTTCGCCCAGTCCGACAATTTCTTTTCCAACTATGAGCCGCTGCCGCAAAAATTTGCAGGCGAACTCATTGAGGATGCCATCAGCTTTTACGAATTCACCGAACCGATGCAGCGAATGATTCGGGAAACGGCCAAAAAGGGCGCCCCGGATTATTTTGTGTCCACCGCCCACCCGCGCATCGTCGGCGGCAAACCCAGCAAAAATCCGCGTTATCTCCAAAAACGCCCGGACCTGGTGAATCCGCGCGAGAGTTATCTCGCGGAGATGTCCGCGCGAATGCGCCGGCGCTTGCCCCCGGGCGAACCCGTGCGGACTCCGGTGGATGTGATTTTGCCCGGTCGCCGCAACAACCCCCCGGAAACAGGGATCCGTTCGCTGGCCTGTTACAACCCGATCCATTACATGGAAATGCCGGAGTTGTTCATGGAGTTTATTTGCAGCATGACTGGCAAATCCCCGTCCACGACGGGGGCCGGCTCCGAAGGCGCCCTCACCAAGGGACCCTTTAACGCGCTGCCGCCGATCATGGACTTGAACAGCGCCCTGGTTTCCTGGCTGCTGTCCGGACATAATGGATTCGTCACCGCCGCGGGTTACGTCGGTCCCAAATGCCGCGTGGACCACGACGTGAGTTTGATTGTGCCGGAAATTTTCTGCCGAATGGAACCGGAAGAACGCGATCCAAAATTTCTCATTGCCAATCATTACCTCGAAAAGCTGGACGATTTCGATTATAACGGCAAAAAGATCCTCTTTTCGCGGCTGGGCTGGCGCATTAATGTGCGATTCGTCCACGCCTTTTTTGGCCGCGTGTTTAACCATCCACACACGGTCTTTACCGAGGAAATGTTGCGGCCGGAACTGCAGGACATGGCCGTCTTTGCAGACGGCATTGCGAATATTATCGAGACCCAAAAACGGGTTGCGAAAATGTATTTTGACGACGGCAGCATTAAAAACGCCTGCCCGCCGTTGAAGGCGCTGCTGGAAATCATGCTGCATGATCAATGGGAAGGCAAAACGCTGGAAAGTCCTGAATTCCGGAAATTATTTACTCGCGAATACCTTTTAAAGTCCGATTGGTACGCCGCCCGGCTCTCGGCCAAACAGAAAGTGGACCGGAGCCTTTGGCTCCGACACGTGGACTATTTGGACAAATTCCTGAAGCGTGCGAGCCATGCCGAAGAAGCAGACCGGCTCAACATCGCGGAGCGCCTCAAACGCGCGCGGCAAACGCTCGAAGAGGTTTCGGCGCCTGCTTATGTGCAAAAACTGCGTGGCATGACCGGCGTGGAACCGATCGAATCATACTTGTAGCGGATTAACCCATGTCCATCCACGTTGCGCTTCATCACCGGACACAGTATAAGTACGACCGTCTCGTGGGGCTGGGGCCGCAGATCGTCCGGCTCCGCCCGGCGCCGCATTCGCGCACGCGTATTTTGAGCTATTCGCTCAAAATCGAACCCAAAAAGCATTTCATCAATTGGCAGCAGGACCCGCAGTCCAACTATTTGGCGCGGCTGGTGTTCCACGAACAAACCACCGAATTTTGCGTGAGCGTGGATTTAGTCGCGGAAATGGCCGTATTCAACCCGTTTGATTTTTTCCTTGAACCAGACGCTGAAAAATTTCCATTTGAGTATGACAGCCTCCTGGACCATGAATTGGAGCCGTTCCAGCT
>DASYZW010000301.1:0-1653 GCA_035945915.1 Verrucomicrobiia bacterium
CGCCGCGCCGCCGGCGGCTTCGTTGCGGCGCGTCGCCGAAATCGCCGCCGTCCTCATCGTCATCGGCCTCCTCGCGGGGCTGGCGCCGCGATGGATTGCGCGCCACCGATTGCTCGCGCAGACACGCGCCGATTCCAACCTGCTTGTCAGCGTCATTTCTGCCGTGCCGGAGAAATCGGACCTTGGTACGCCATTGCCCGCCAACGTTGAGGCGTTCATCCAGGCATCCATCCACGCGCGCGCCAGCGGCTATTTGAAGGATTGGTTTGTCGACATCGGCGACCATGTGACCAATGGCCAGGTGCTCGCTGAGATTGATACGCCTGAATTGGACGAACAGCTCGCCCAGGCCAAAGCCCAATTGGACCAGGCCAAAGCTTCATTGGACCTGGCTAAAATCACCGCCGACCGCTGGAATACCCTCCTCAAAACCGCCAGCGTCAGCGAACAGGACGCCGCGGAAAAGCGGTCGGACTATGTTTTGCAACAGGCAAATGTCGAGGCCGCAAAGGCCAACTTGCAACGGCTGCAGGATTTAAAATCATTCGATCGTGTCACGGCCCCATTCTCTGGCGTGATCACGGACCGTAATACGGACATCGGCCAGCTCATCACCGCCGGCAGCGGGCCGGAACTTTTTGGCGTGGCCCAAACGGACCCCTTGCGCGTTTACGTCCAGGTCCCCCAGCAATACGTCCACGACATTGTGGCGGGCCAAAAAGCGCAAATGACTTTTTTGGAACTGCCCGGACACACGTTCGAAGCCTCCGTCAGCCAGACGTCGGGAGCCGTGGACCCGACTACGCGCACGTTGCAGGTGGAACTGCAGGTGCCCAATCCCAAAGGCGAATTGTTCGCCGGCAGCTATGCGCAAGTGCGTTTCAATCAGTCCCCGGACCCGAAAGCGCTTACAATTTCGGACAACGCCATCATCTTCCGCGCGCAGGGAACACAAGTCGCCGTCGTCGGTCCCGACAATAAAGTGCGCCTGCGCGATGTGAAGGTGGGCCGCGATTTTGGTGATACGATCGAAGTCCTGGACGGATTGACCGCGCAGGATCGTGTCGTGGACAACCCTCCCGATTCCATTGCCGACGGTATGAGCGTTGAGGTGGTGCATCCGGCAACTGATTCGAATCAATGAGGAATTCCCTTGTTTCAGGATTGCTGGCAATCGTCCTGGTTGGGGGCGGCTGCGCCGTCGGGCCGAATTATCATCGGCCGGCCGCCTTGCCCGCCCAGCCATTGCCTGAATCGTTTACGAGCGTCGAACCGGGAACCAATGGCGTGGTCTGGAAAGTCGCCCGGCCCGCGGCAAATGCGCCGCGGGGCGACTGGTGGAACGTATTTGGCAATCCGGAATTGGATCGCCTTGAATTGCTGGCGCTCACCAACAACCAGGACATTGTTGCATCCGCCGCTCAATTTGAGCAGGCGCGCCAGCTCATGATCGAAGCGCGCTCTGAATTCTATCCGCAATTGACTGCCGGCGGCACGCCGGGCGGAGATATCACTCGCCAACGCAGAAGTGTCAATGCGCCCGTCCAGGGTTTGCCCGCGAGTTTGTCGCATACGTACAATACTTATACCGCGCCCATCTACCTGGGCTGGGAAATTGATTTGTGGGGACGCGTGCGCCGCCTGTCGGAGGCG
>DASYZW010000302.1:0-4925 GCA_035945915.1 Verrucomicrobiia bacterium
GGTGATATGCGTCGGCGGAGTGGTGGCGCTGTTCTGGTATGCCTTTGAGCGGAGTACGGACCGCGCGGCGTTGCTTCTGAGATGGCTGGTGACCCTGCCTGTGCTTTTGGTGATCTGGAAGGTGGCCATGCCGGAATTTGCCCGGGGCGGGTTCGACGCGATTTTCGGTCTGGCAATAACGTGGGCCTGCGGCGTTGTCCTGGCCGTCCTTTGGGCCGGCAGCCTGACCGATTTGATAGCCAAACCTTTTGCCTCTCTTTTCGATGGGGGCGGGACGCCGCCTGAGCCAAAACCACAATACTCAGCGGCCCTGGCGAAGCGCAGGCGGAGCAAGCCGCTCGAAGCAGTCATGGCAATTCGCGAGCAATTGGCGAAGTTTCCCAATGATTATGAAGGCACGATACTGCTGGCAAACATCCAGGCGGAGGATTTGAAGGATTTGACGTCGGCTGAGATGACATTGAACCATTTCTGTGAGTGGGATAAGGCGCCGCCCAAGCAGGTCGCCGCCGCGCTTACCCAACTGGCGGACTGGCACTTGAAACTTGCCCAGGATGGACACTCGGCGCGAATCGCGCTGGAGCGCATTGTTGAGAAGTATCCTGAATCGGAAATGGCGCTGGTGGCGAAACAACGCATCGCGCACCTGGGCGGCGCAGAAAAAATACTCCTGGAGGCATATGACCGGCGGCCAGTGTTCGTCCCGGAAGGCGTCAAGAATGTCGGGTTGCTTGATTCATCCGCCCATTTGGCTCCCGTTGAGACTTCACCCGGGGAACTCGCGGCGTCTTATGTGAAGCATCTGGAGCAGCATCCTGATGACACGGAAGCGCGTGAAAAACTGGCCATCATTTACGCGAGGCATTTCCAGCGATTGGATTTGGCCACGATCGAATTGGAGCAGATGATCGGGGAACCCAACCATCCGTACAAACGGGTGGCCCATTGGCTGAACCTCCTGACTGATTTGCAGGTTCGCTGCGGCGGGAATTACGAAACGGCCAAAGCAACTTTGGAAAGAATCATCGAACGATATGCAGGCTACGGCGTTGCTGAGGTCGCCCGCAGCCGACTGGCCCATTTAAAGTTGGAATTTAAGGCGCTGGAAAAAACGCCCGAAAAAACGATGGGCGTTTACGAACAAAATATCGGGCTAAAGGGCAACCGATCCTATTGACGCTGCAGTTGCAGGGCAATTTCTTTGTCCAATTCATGCGCTTCCTGCGAGTCCCCGACCATGCCGGTGCGGGCCTGCACGCTGACCTGGGTGATTTGAGGATCAACCGATTCCACCTGGATATAGACTTTTTCCCCGTTCACTTTGGCCTCCAGCGATCGAACCGTGTTGGTCGTGTCATGAGGTATGTGTTCGGTGATCAGGACACCGTCGTGGGTGACCACCGTGACCGCCGCCTGATAAACGTCGTCGAACGAGCGCGGATAACGGCCAACCATGGTATCGGGCGTGTAAATGCCGGCAGTGTGAGTATCGCTGACGGTGCTAACGCACCCGGCTGTGACGATGACCGCGACGATTCCCGCGAGAGCCGCAAAAATTTTCATTTTCATATGCGAGTTCAAGACAAACAAAATTGCCCTCGCGTGGCAAGTGCAGTTTTTCTCCCGGATGAAAATTTGTTGCTGAATGCGGCATTGAGGGTTGCGCGATGCAGGACGGCACAGCGTAGCGCGCGATCCTCACCTCGACGAAAAGCGAACAACCGCGGCCGAAGAAGCCGGCAATCGCAAAATCCAGTCGCCGAATTCGTCGGACCTCAGGCTTTTCCATTTGCCGTTCCATGATCCGTCATTGCCGATCGCTGCACCGCCGAGAGTCGCCCCGGTCTTTTTTTCAGGCCGGCCTTTCAGAAAAACGACTGCCGCATGCTTCCAATCCGGGCCAGGTGAGAGCGTTACCGTAGCCTTACGCGCGGTGGCATCGTGTTCTTTGTTTATGATCGTGACGGATAAGCTTACGGCGTCACGAACGGCATAGGCCGTCAGATTGATCGCGGCGGGATTGGAAATATGCATCGCCATCACAGTGCCGTGGCTTCCGAGGGCGAACGCCTTGATGCCATAGGCTTTTGGATTCAGATGCCAGGCTCCATTTGTACCCAAAAAAATCGTATCGGTCTTGAGCCATTCGTTGTTGTGGAAATTGACGCCTGCGCAACCGTGCGCCGCCCACCAATGCATGTAGTCCAGGGCCCATAGGGCGGAGGCGAAGGCGTTACTCGCGCCGTCCACGCCGCCGACGCGATCGTTGGCTTCGGTTATGCGGAATGGCAGACCATCCGCCGCGACCGGCGCCAAAACCTGATTGTAAAGGGCCGGATATTCCGTCTCGTCCCAGTCGCGGGACAGCATGGCATCGATGGCCTGCGGCGCGGACACTCCTTTGGCAAGCTGGCCGACGTAATCATGCTGCAATATTTCAGAAATCATTCCGGAATTTTTTTCGTCATCGGCGAACCGCCGCGTCCAGGATTCACCTTCAAAATCGGTATCGGCGGCGCGAAATACCGGGTAGTCTGATCCCGTGTCAGGCCCGGCGAATGGAGCATCCGGAACCGCCGCGCGAATGCTCGTGGCAAAATGCCGCCAAGCTGCCAAATAGGACGGATAATTAGTAATCCTTGGGTCCGAATGATGGTAAGAGCGCCAGTCGGGTTCATTGCCGATGGCGAAATATTCAAGTTGCGGACGATACCGTTCCCAAATATAGGCGGCGATGGGGGGTGCGCTGGCCGGATTTCCGTTGAGCAACCGGAATGAGAAAATCACCTTTATTCCCGCGGCTTTGGCAAAACCGAACAGTTGGTCCGCCTCCGCCGGGCCGGGAATTGGATGACGCGGAGTATCCACGGTGCCGCCGCCAACGCGCAGGTTTTTGATGCCGAGATTTTTGAAAATGGCGATCAGCGACTGGTTTGTTGGGCTAAAAAGATAGAACGGTTTGTCGCGCGGAATTTTGTTGGGTCCGGCCGAGACAATGGATGCCTCGAAACTTAAACCGATAAAATCATCCGGAATTGCGACACCGATGGAATTGGAAACGATCAGGGTTACTGGCGTACTTGCGGCGGCCGCGTGCCAGGCTAAAGTAACGGAGCAAAAGAAGAGGAAGAGAGAATTTGCACAAGCTTGTCGCAAGTGGTGATTTTGTCTTAGAATGATTTCATGCGCAATCCCATCATTGTCGCTCTGGATGTGCCGGCACCCGATGCGGCCCTCGAATTGGCCGGACAGCTGGCCCCCGTCTGCGGCGGATTTAAAATCGGCAGCGAATTATTTACGACCGCCGGCCCGGACATCGTAAAACGTGTCCGCGAACGCGGGGCGTTGGTTTTTCTGGATCTGAAGTTCCATGATATCCCCAATACCGTTGCCCGCGCGGTTTCTGCAGCCGTGCGGCTGGACGTGCAAATGCTCACGGTCCACGCCGGAGGCGGCGCCGACATGCTTAAGGCGGCTGAGAAAGCCGCTGAGGAAACAGCGTATCAACTTGGCCGGGTGCCGCCGCTCGTTTTGGCGGTGACTGTGCTGACCAGCATGGATTCCTCCGCTTTGCGCGAGGTGGGTATGGACGTCAACGTGGAGTACCAGGTGCGGCGGCTGGCAAATGTGGCGGTGAAAGCCGGCTTGCGTGGACTGGTCTGTTCCCCGTTGGAAATCAGCGCCCTGCGCAAAAGCCTGCCTGCCCAGGTGCAACTGATTGTCCCCGGTATCCGCACCGGCGCGGAGAAAGCGGATGACCAAAAGCGGACGCTGACACCGCGCGAAGCCATCGCCGCCGGAGCGAACTGGCTTGTAATTGGCCGCCCAATCTATGCGGCGGAAAATCCCCGGACCGCGGCGGAGAAGATTTTGGAATCGCTGAAATTGTAGAACCGGAAGATTGGAAGCGGGGCAGCGCGCAGGTAGCGCAGCCGTCTCCGCCTGCGGTACGATAGCATGGCAAATCCGCTCGCGAAGAAAGCCGTCCTGCTGAATTAGAATCCGATGCTCGCGCCGCCGTCCACTGGCAGGAAGACGCCAGTGACAAAGCGCGCGGCCGGTGAGCACAGATATGTGGCGGCGAGGCCCACGTCGCGTGGAGTGCCGAAACAGTTCATGGGCGTTCGGCCAAGGATCTTCCGGGCTCGCTCCGGGTCGCCATTGAGAGCATGCAGCATCATGTCCGACTCGATCCATCCCGGCGCGATGGCATTAACACGCACACCCAGAGGGGACACCTCGGTCGCCAGCGATCGGACAAGACCCCAGTAAGCCGATTTGGCGGCCGAATACGCGGTCACCAGGGGTATGCCAAAAATTGAAGCCATCGAGGCGGTAAACAAAATATTTCCATGTTTCTGTTTAAGCATCTGCGGCAGCACGGCTCGTGTCAGGCTGAATGCGGCGACGACGTGTGTTTGCAGGACCGAATTAAATTCCGCGGGCGACGTATCCAGCGCCGATTTCTTAAGATGTATGCCGGCGTTGTTGACCAGGATGGTAATCGGCGCCACTTCATTTGTAATACGCCGGACCAATGCGTCGGCCTCATCGAGGCGGGTGATATCGTGGACTTCGAAAAATGCTGATTTGCCGAGTTTTTTGGCCGCCTTTTTTACCACATCCGCGCGGCGACCGACCAATACGACCCTGGCGCCCGAAGCGACAAAACATTCCGCTATGCCAAAACCTAGACCGCTTCCTCCGCCGGTAATCAAGGCTGTTTCGCCCTGCAGCGAAAATTCATTCACCATCACAATGACTATATCTCTATGAAATCCACCCGCTTCAAGAAAGAAACGCGGATTCAGAGGATTCTCCATCAAATTCTTGTCCATTCCGACAATGATATGCGAATAATTGGACGCAACGCATGAACCCTCGGCCAATAGCGATGCCGTTAGCGATAATTTGTCTTCTCCATG
>DASYZW010000303.1:0-6983 GCA_035945915.1 Verrucomicrobiia bacterium
GCCGGAAAATACTGGCGACACTTGCGGGGTTATCCATTTGGGTTTTTTCATCGACGGCATTTTCCGCGCCTCCCAATTATATTGCCCGGGCCTGGCGATCGGACCAGGGATTGCCCCAGAGCAAGGTGACCGCGATTGTGCAAACACGGGACGGATACATCTGGCTGGGAACCTATAGCGGCCTTGCGCGTTTTGACGGCCTGGACTTCGAGGTATTTGATGAGAATAACACGCCGGCGCTGCGCAATAGCCGGATCACCAGTTTGTTCGAGACCCTTGACGGGGCGCTTTGGATTGGAGATGAGAGCGGTCATCTGACCCGATACCAAAACGGACAATTCGAGGCCGTAACATTTCACCCGGCGTGGAATGACGGAAAAATTTACGATATTGAGGCCGATGAGACGGGCCAGATGTGGATTGTAAATGACGCCGGTCAACTGGCGCGCGCCAGTGATGGAGCAGTTCTGAATCCGCAAGCCAGCGGCGTTACCAAAGTGGTGAATATCGCCAGGTCGGCCACCGGCCGGATTTGGATTGACCGCTGGGGCAGGGTATCGATTTTGGAAAATGGCCGGCTGCAAACACTTGATTTTGGGGGTTCTTCCCAAGTGAATTACGTTCAGGGCATCGCGGCGAGCCAGGATGGCGGACTTTGGGTGGCTGGCGATGAACGGCTCCGGAAATGGAAAGATAATCGCTGGGTGGATTGGGGAAGCATGCCGTGGGGCCGGGATGCTTTAACGCATTTGATCGAGACTCGAAACGGCATCCTCGCCGCGGGAACGGCGGATCACGGCCTTTATCTGATTTTTCCCGGCCGACCGGAAGCACCGCTTCATTTCGACCGTACGACAAGCGGTTTTCCCTCGGATTGGGTAATTTCCCTGTGTGAAGACCGGGAAGGCAACCTTTGGGTGGGAACGGGCGGCGGCGGAGTGGTCATGTTGCGCCAGTCCATCATCCAGACCGTTGCGCCCGCGGATCAATGGCAAAACCGCTCGGTGCTATCCGTGTGTCCCGGGCGGAATGGAACCGTGTGGGCGGGAACGGAGGGCGCCGGCTTGTACCGCTTCGAGAACGGGGGCTGGACGAATTTTAGTTTCAACCAGGGCCTCAACAATCCGTATATCTGGTCGCTGGCCGAGGATCGTCAGGGGCAAATCTGGGCGGGCACCTGGGGTGGCGGATTATTTGTATTGAAGGGGAACACTTTTGAATTCGCCCCGGGCATGAGCAATATCACGATGCCGATGCCCGCGTTGTTAGCGACTCACGACGGGAAAGTATGGGTGGGCACCGGCGCAGGGCTTTTGTGTTACGACGCGGGAGTCACGAATTTATTCAGTGAAGCCGGCGGCGAGCCCCTGCGGGACGTGCGAACCATCGCGCAGGGAGACGACGGGGCGATTTGGTTCGGCATGGCAGGGGACGGACTGGCCTGCCTGAAGAATGATCACATACAGCGATTCCGGGCCACGAACGGACTGTCCAGCGATTTCATCGAATGCCTGCACTTCGACGAGGCCGGCGCTCTCTGGATCGGAACATTTGGCGGCGGCATGGTTCGTTACAAGGATGGTCGTTTCGCCAACATCAATCGGAAATTGGGACTGCCCGACAGCGTCATTGGTGATATTGAAGAAGACGACCAGGATTTTTTTTGGATGAGCTCTCACGCCGGAATCATTCGGGCGAGCCAGGAAGAGTTGAATCAGTGCGCCGATGGAAAAATCAGCAGGGTCCATTGCCAGACTTACGGCGTGAATGACGGCATGCCCACCATTGAATGCACGGAAGGGTTCCAACCCGCCGGATGCAAGACACCCGACGGCCGTATCTGGTTTCCGACCAGCAAAGGGCTGGTGAATGTCAGTCCCCGGAACCTCGCGATGAATTTGTTGCCGCCGCCGGTCCAGATTGAGGCGATGCTTGTTGATGAGCAGCCGATGACAATCGCAACCGGCCAGGTGTCTATTGCAATCGCTCCGGGACGGCACCGCTTTCAGTTTCACTATACGGGTTTGAGTTTTGTCGACCCGGACAAAGTTCGTTTTCAATACCGTTTAAATGGTTTTGAGACGGAATGGGTCAACGCAGGCGGGCAGCGCGTCGCGGACTTCAATTACGTTCCGCCGGGCCATTATTCATTTCAGGTCATCGCGTGCAATAATGACGGTGTTTGGAATCAGACCGGGTCGAGCGTGTCTTTCAATGTGTTGCCTTTTTTCTGGCAAACATTGTGGTTTCGCACCATCGCGGGTTTTGCGCTTGCGGCCGGCAGCGCCGGCGCGGCCTGGCTCGGGACCCGTCGCCGCATGAGCCGAAAACTCGAACGCCTTGAATGGCAGCGAGCAGTGGAGCATGAGCGGGCGCGGATTGCTCATGACATCCATGATGATTTGGGCGCGCAGCTGACACGCATCAGCATGTTAAGTGAGACGGTCCGGAGCGAACTGGACCAGCCGCAACGGGCCGCCGCCGGGCTGAACCAGATTTACAAAACGGCGCATGAATTGACGCGCGCGATGGACGAAATTGTGTGGGCGGTTAACCCGCGGCACGATACCCTGGAAGGACTGGCGACGTATTTGGAACGATTTGCGCAGGATCTGCTGGCGGCGGCCGCCATTCGTTGCCGGTTGAATATGCCTTCGACGTTTCCGCCCTGGCGACTGACAGCCGATGTTCGTCACAATGTGTTTCTGGCCTTCAAGGAAGCCCTGCACAACGTCGTCAAACATTCCGCCGCGACAGAAACTTCGATCGAGCTTTCAATTGGCGCCAGCTCGTTCGAACTGGTTGTGAAAGACAACGGCAACGGTTTTTCACGTGGCGCGGCCCCGGAAGATCCGGCCCATCATCCGGCGAGACTCTCGTCGGGAAATGGCCTTGAAAACATGGTGCGAAGAATGGAGGAAATTCGCGGACACTGCCGGATTCAATCCGCGCCCGGGCAAGGGACCTCTGTCACTCTGACCGGACCCCTCAAGATGTTTGTGCCTTAGACGAGATCAACCGAAGGCAACCGTGTCGTGATAATTGATGACACAGGCATTTGGAAAATTGGATATATAATCGCTCGTGTTGCAGATGGTCATCCAACCATTCCGGCCAGCCGGCCGGGGACTCGCCGAACTCGATATGGGTTTGCTGTTGGAAAGATTTTGCCGCCAGGCGGGCCCCGCGGGGTTCGTACGGCCGGCCTGCTCCAGATTTGTCGACGCCACGCGGCGATCCCGTGGTTGCCGGCCTTAATGAAAGGTGTTATGCTGAAGGAACTGGCAATTTCGAACGAAATGCGTATTCCGGTTTCCATTGTGGAAGACGACGAGCCGGTTCGCACTATGCTGGCGAACTGGATTCAACAGGCGCCGGGTTTTCGTTGCGCCAGCACGCATCCGAGCGCGGAAAGCGCATTGGCTGCCTTGCCCTCCGAGAAGCCCGCGGTGATTTTGATGGACATCAACCTGCCGGGCATCAGTGGCATTGAATGTGTGCGACGCCTTAAACCCTCGTTGCCGGGCACTCAGTTCATCATGCTTACAATCTATGAAGATAGCGAACATATCTTCAATGCATTAGCGGTGGGCGCCTGTGGTTATTTGCTAAAACGCCTGTCGCGCGTAGAATTACTGGCGGCATTGCGGGATGTCCAGGCGGGCGGCTCCCCGATGACCAGCAACATCGCTCGTAAGGTTGTCCAATCATTCGAAAGACCGACCAATCCGTCCGGCGAAGCGATGGAGCTTTCCGCCCGCGAACGCGAAGTCCTTGAATTCCTTGCCCGCGGCTATCTTTATAAGGAAATCGCCGATTTGCTCCAGATCAGCGGCCCGACCGTCAACACTTACATCCGGCGCATTTACGAAAAACTCCACGTGCGTTCGCGCTCCCAGGCAGTCGCCAAGTTTACGCAGGTGCCGGGCGCGGTCGACGGATGGAATCGGGCTGTCTCCCGTTAAAATTACCGCATTGGTTTGTCGTTGATTTTGACGACATGACTTCAAGGCGTTGATAGGAGATATTCGCGCTACGAACCCGCAAGACTCTTAAAGCAAATCTATGAAAAATTTTATACTGCTCACTCTGGTCATCTTCCCCTTAACATTAGTAAGCGCCCGCGCGCAGACTGTGTATGCCACCTATGATGATTGGACCAATTGGAACGGGGGCGGCGATGGAGCAATCGCGGTGGGCACTTTTAATTACGGCGACATCACGGTCAATGGAATTGGCAATCCGTCACTTCCCGGCGTCAGCAGCCCTGATGGTCCTGGTTCGCTTCAAATCGCCCCGATTACCCCTGCAAGCGGACCTCCTTACGCGGATACGAATACGGTTTGGGGTCCGGGGCCGACGGCGGCGGAGCTGGCCGCCATGGATGGGTCGGGTTTTGTCGCGCCTTATAGCGCGGCATCCAGCTATGGCCCAGGCACGCTGGTGGCCCAGTCGGGCACGTTGTTAGTGGATTTCGCGATGCCCGACCACACAATTGCCGGTTCCTATTTTAATTTAGGCCTGTGGGCTAACTACAACAACGCTTATACCGGTTGGTGGGCGAGTTCTCTAATCGACTTAGGATCTGTGTCAACCCCGAACGGGCCAATGGAAATGTATCAGGCGGTCATTCCCTACACATTTATTTCGGACAGCAATGATCTTACGTATATCTCTTTTGGCCTCGTCGAAGATACCGATTATCAGGGTGTGAATCCGTGGTATGTCGCCAGCATGTCCGTGGTGCCACTCGTAACTCCGCCACCGCCGCCGCCCCAGACTTCACTTTTCACCACCTCCAATGATTTTGCGTTATTTACCTCGGCTGGCGGCGATTTGATCCAGGCAACCAACGATTTTTACGTGACCAACGCCACGGACGCCGTCAATGGCCTTGGCAACCTCACCGGCGCGGGCGCGTCGGGCACTGCCGGCTCATTGTTGCTCTATTGGAGCAGTCTTGAAAGCGGCTATGGTTCGATTGCCTCCAGTCTGGACGAGGAAACCAATGCGGCATTCATGCAAGCCATTGACCCGGGCTGTAACACAGCAACGGAAGCTTCCGTTGCCGCCTACGGGAACATTTATATGGATTACTCGCAGCCGGACAATAGCGGGGGAGGAAACTATTTCACAGTCGGGGTGAATTTGTCATACAGCGCCGACGGCTACTATCAAAATTTTTTCCCAAGCTCGACCGCAGACCTGGGTTACCGGGATAATAGCGGATACGAAGTTTACCAGGCCACTATTCCTTACACGATTACCGCGGGCAATTACTTCGGCTTTACGCTCAGCGCCGCAATTAATTCCAATTACCAGCCGACGAACGGGTTCCACATAGATGACATTACCGTGAGCGCCTCCCAGGCTCCGCAAATCACCAGCGTCAGTTTGAACGGGTCCAGCCTGGTTCTCAAAGGGACGGGCGGACTGGCGAGTGACGTGTTCACTGT
Source organism: Verrucomicrobiia bacterium (assembly GCA_035945915.1). Taxonomy (GTDB): domain Bacteria; phylum Verrucomicrobiota; class Verrucomicrobiia; order Limisphaerales; family UBA11358; genus UBA11358. Next base: position 5,457 of record DASYZW010000303.1, read on the forward strand.
GCTTGGGAGCACGAATCTTACGCTGCCACTTGGAAGTTGGAAGGGGGTGGGGGCGGGCACGTTTTACGGGCCGAACTGGACAAATACCATCACGGTCAACCCAGGCAACAGCGCCGAGTTTTATATTCTCAAGGCGGCGCCGTGAGACAGACAATTTCCGGCCCGGTAACGGGCTATGATTTCATTTACGGCGGTCAGTCAATTACCCTGCGGCAACGTCGCAGGGTAATTTGCTACCGTGGGCCGGAAGACATGGCTGATGCTCGCGCGCATGGTCTTGTCCTCACTTTTCATGACAATCTCAGTCGTGCATTCGCGCAAGTTCCAGTGTAAGTTAGGTTCTTCATTATGCCATACCTGCCGGCAAAACATTTTCCAGTTAAAAAATGGCGGCATTACTGCCTTAGATGGGCACTTATACCTGCCGCTGCTGTAATTGCAGCGGCTGCCGGGGCGCAGACGCTTTTGGATTTAGGGGTGATCGCTCCCACTCCCGGAACGAATGATATCTCACAGTTAAGCGCTTTGGGCAACCGGCTATCTCCCGACGGTTTGAATTATTTTACGGATAATCAAATTAGTTTTGGCTCAGGCGAACCCGGGCAAAGCTTTCTGAGCGGCACGAATCCGGCGGGATATCTCCTGACGTCGGTGGCGATACGGACGTCGGGGTTGGGCGACAGCTCCGGCACTCAGACGGCCCAACCCTATTATTTGCACCTTTATTCGCTTTCCGGCGCGATGGTGACTCCGCTGCAAACCAACGTGTCGGCGAATTTTACGTTCAATGACGGCGACTGGCTGCAATGGACCGGACTTTCGTTGGCGTTGTCACCGAACACGGCCTATGCATGGTCGTTCGGGAAAGCGAGTTCAACGGCCGGCTGGGAGGCGCTCGCGGTCGCCACCAACCTCCCATACGGCGCCGGCCAGATTGGACTTTTCCTTCCGGGCGGCGGCGCCGCCAGCTTTGGCAGCAGCCATAGCTTTGACGCGACGTTTGATGTTGGAATAAGCCTGAAAGCGCCTTTGGGATATTTGCCGCCGGGATGGAGCGATACCGATATTGGCTTGCCGGGTTTGAGCGGCTCGGCCGGCAATACAAACGGCTTGTGGACCGTAACCGGCGGCGGTTCGGACATTTGGGGCACGGCGGACCAGTTCAATTTTTGCAGCACGAATTTTAACGGCGACGGCGCCATGATCGCCCTCGTGACCAGTTTGCAAAATAGCGATCCCGGATCCGGCTGGTCCAAGGCCGGACTCATGTTCCGAAATGACATCACGGCGGGGTCTGCCAATGTGAGCATCGTCGCAACAGCGGCGCAGGGAATCAGCTTCCAATGGCGGAGCACTGGCGGTGGTTCAAGCGCGAATAGCGTGGATAGTGGCGTGACTGCGCCGGTGTGGTTAAAATTGGTTCGCTCCACGGGGGTTTTCACCGGCTCTTACAGCACCAATGGCAGCAATTGGGTGCAGGTCGGCAGTCAATCGGTTGGGTTGAATAGCACCGTAATGGCGGGGTTT